>DATHIE010000396.1:0-3454 GCA_035316905.1 Chryseolinea sp.
GAGTGATTATTGGGGGGACATTGATATAATAACCTTCGTTACGGAAGATCGAACTGGTGCGATCTGGATTGGTACGATGTGGGCTGGCATTACACGCTACGATCCGAGTAGCAGCTTACTTACGCGATTTAATAACAGCAATGGCTATCCGGACGATACTTCATGGAATGGTTTTGTTTCCAGTGATGGCGTGTTGTGGATTGCTTCCCAAAAAAATGAGATGTACAGAGTGAACCCGATTCGGAAGGTTGTTGAAAGCAAGGACTTAAAAGTAGGTGTAAGCCGATTTCTGCCGAATGAAGATGGTACATTTTGGGTAGCCGCAGCTGGGTTATTGCAGCTTAGCGAGAGTGGGAACATTTTAAAAAGTTTCACAATCCATCAAAAAAATGGTAATAAGGCAGGGTTGATTGATGTGCATCGCGAAAACGAAGAACTACTTTGGCTAGGAACAATTAATGGTGTTTTCATATTCGACCTGCGAACTGAGGGATACCACCCAGTCGATTTTGGTTTTGATACGGGGCCAGTTATCAAGATACTCCAGGATCAAACAAATCCAGATTGGAAATGGATAACAACCATAAACGGCGGCCTTGTCAAGTACTCAAGAAAGAAAGGGGTTCTAAAAAGATACACAAATGACAAAACTAATCCTGCGTCAATTTCAAGTGATCATATTATTCAATTAGCAGATGATCGAAAATCTTTATGGATAGGCACATCTGAGGGTGTTAGCCGTTTGGACAAGAAAACGGACAGCCTCACCAATTACCTCAATCTAAAGTGCACTTTCTTATATATAGACAGTCGCGGTGTGCTCTGGGCGGGATCAGAAAATGGCCTGTTCCAATACGACACCATCAACGATAAATTCCTGTCAACGGTTTATCATTCCGTAATTTCCACAGATAGAACTTTTGGGATTACCGAAGATCACTCGTCCAATTTGTGGATATCCACCCCGTCTTTCCTTGTGAGAATTGACTCATCACGAGAAGCGGTTAGCCAGTTTGGAAAAGAAAATGGAATTATTCAAGGTAACACAAACGCAGGATCCATCTTAACCACCAAAGAAGGTATTGTATTGGTTGGACATGGAGATGGATATTACACAGTTGATCCTGACGTAATGAAGGATAATTTGCAATCTCCCGATGTAGTTTTTACGGAATTTATTATTCACGGAAGTGACAACTCTTCTAAGCAGACCAACCTTCTGAAAATTCCCGCAAACGAAATGGCTCCGGTTACCCTTAGTCATAATCAAAACACTTTTTCCATTGGTTTATTGTTGCCCGACTACCGCGAGCCTCAGGGAAACCAATTCCAGGCAAGGTTGCTGGGATATGATGATACCTGGCGAAATATTACTTCACAGAATTCTTCCAACTATTTCGCAGTAGCACCCGGTAGCTATACGTACGAGCTACTGGCTTATACGTCCAGCGGGTCAGTGAAAAAAAAGTCTATTACAATTGTCATTTTGCCCCCCTGGTGGAAAACGTGGTGGGCTTACGGTTGTTATGCATTGATAGCTTCACTTCTGCTGTTCGCCGCAAGAAAAATGATTGTACACGACGAGAGGTTGAAAGCTAATTTGCAGCTTGAGCACCTCAATTTTGAAAAAGCTAAAGAAGTGGATCGAGTTAAAACTTCTTTTTTTACAAACATCAGCCACGAATTCAGGACGCCACTTACGCTTATCAAAGGGCCAGTTCAGGAGCTTTTGGAAAAATACGCCAATGATCCAGGGGCCAGGGGAAAACTAAAACTCATTCAACGCAATTCGGAACTGTTGTTGAAGCTCATCAATCAGCTGTTGGACCTTGCACGCGTCGAGGCCGGCACGCTCAAACTGGAAAAATCGGAAGACGACGTGTATTCATTCCTGCGCGCTATCGCAAGCTCGTTCGAATCGTTTGGCCGTCAAAAAGGAGTCTCTTTATCTGTGGAGATTCCAGTTGTGCCCAAGACAATAGTATACGACAGAGACAAGGTTGAAACCATCGTTATCAACCTCATCAATAACGGAATAAAATTTACACCGATGGGCGGATCGGTGCATATGAAAGCCATCGTCGATGATTCAACCCTGAGGTTTTCTGTCAGAGATACCGGCATCGGTATTTCAAAAGAACATCAGGCAAAGATCTTTGATCGCTTTCATCAATTAAGTGAAGCGCACAAAGAAGTGGGTACGGGCATTGGTCTTTCTCTCGTAAAAGAATTGGTGGCATTCATGGGAGGGACGATCGAAGTGATCAGCGATACGGGCAAGGGCAGTGAGTTTATTGTTTCCATTCCGGTCGAATCTGCTGTTGAAGGATCCAGCAAGTCCATTGAAAAGACTCGGGAAAGTATTTATGTGAATTCTCACGAAGACGATATCAGCGTTGTTACTTCGAATGGCAAAAATGGAAAGCCACAGCCCGCTGAAGGAAGCGCGCATATTCTTGTTGTAGAGGACAACCTGGACGTTCGCCGGTTTATTATCGACTGTATGGGAACGGAGTTTGCATTTATTGAAGCAGAGAATGGATTAATCGGATTGGAAAAAGCAAGGGCTGAGATGCCTGACCTGATCATAAGCGACATAATGATGCCGGAAATGGATGGCATGCAAATGACACAAGAGATCAAGGCTGACATTCGAACCAGTCATATCCCGCTGATCATGCTGACAGCAAAATCAACTGAGGACAGCAAACTCCACGGGCTTCAGACTGGCGCGGATGATTATCTCGTCAAACCATTTAACAAGAATGAGCTCTTGCTTAAAGTACGGAATGCGATTTCCAGGCAACAAAGGCTTCGTGAAAAGCTAAGAGCAGAGCTGATGAGTTCTTCTCCCCCCGTTGAAGTGAAGTCGCAGGATGAACGATTCCTGAAAACGGTTAAAGATAAGATTCTCGAACGATTGAATGATGAACAGCTTAGCGTCGAAACATTAAGCGAAGATGTAGGTTTGAGCAGGTCTCAGTTATTAAGAAAGGTCAGCGCCTTGACCGGAATGTCGGTAAACGAACTTATCCGGAAATTGAGACTCCATCGGGCTGCGCAGCTCATCACCCAAGACTGGGGACCTGTGAGCCAAATCGCTTACGAAGTGGGCTTCTCAAACCTCTCTTATTTTTCGAAGATGTTTAAAGAAGAATTTGGAATACCCCCATCAGAATACACATCGAAAACAATAAATAGCTAGCCACTTCTTGCTAAATCTATTTGATAACAACGGCCTTATTCTGGGGCTCTCGTGGCTAATGCGTGAATTGTATTAGAAAATGCGGCAGTCGCATTAACAATTTGCTTGAGTCGAAAGTGCTCCACGCAACTTGCGTGAAATCAATCAAACCTTGCGGATTTACGAATAACACCCAAGGGTGGGCTTTCTACAACTTTGACTAACTAAAAAATATAGTTATGAAAGCCACATCTTATTTACGCTTCATCA
>DATHIE010000397.1:0-16759 GCA_035316905.1 Chryseolinea sp.
CCCAAGAACATCCTCCCCTTTAGGGGGTCTTTAGGGGGCCGGGGGGTATGAGTGTCTTTCTCCTCTAAAATTATACACCTCGATTTTTATAGCGCTTCCAGAAAAACGAAGCATTCTGGAAGACTGCGACAAGTAAGTCGACCCGTAATAAAATTCATGCCGGAAGGTCTTGCCATTTGTAAGTGTTACTAATGCATATGCATCATCTGCGGCCGGTTGGTAGGTTTTGTATTTTTGTGTTATTGCAAATGCCTTAGCGGCGCTCGCGTTGTTGCCTACTAACAGGAGTCTGTCAGTTTTCCCAACGGTAATTTCAGCCAGTCCTTTCGCGTCATCATCGGCGAGCAATCCGCATTCGGCGGACTTTGAAGGTTGAAAGTTTCCTTTTCCATCCCCTTGTAAGTATAGTCCCACTGAGGCGTCATAACGTCCTGTATTAACGTCAGACGCGTACATATTCCCAACCATCACGATGTCCAGGTTATCATCCTGATTATAGTCTCCGGCAGTAACGCCGAATACGGTTGAAAATTGAGTTTCGATTGGCAGCGCCTTTATTGAAAATTTTCCGTCTCCCAGATTCTCGACATAGCTTGTTTCAAACCACTCGCTACATACGACATATGCCGACTCCAATTCAGATGGCAGGAACGATTTTTCAAATGTTGCGTCCGCATATTCTTTATACTTTTTGAAACGAAGTCTCATCGCACTGATCTGGCTGATGAGTTCATCACGAGCGTGAACAATATGTTTTGTTCCCTGAAGATAGTAGGTCATGACAGGATCAAGGGATCCATTCTTATCGTAATCATTGGCATAAATACACAATGGTTCTTTTGTATTTCCGCGATAGCGTGTGTTCAGTCCCAGGTTGCCGGCGATGTAATCCACGTCGCCGTCACTGTCAAAATCTCCCGCGGTCAAACTATTCCACCATCCCGAAGTATGGGACAGGCTCTTTTTTCCAAATGGTGTAAATGTTTTTCCACCGTTGTTCTTGTAACACGTGATCGGCATGAACTCTCCTACTATCATTAAGTCTATCCAGCCGTCGTTGTTCACGTCGGTCCACAGCGCTGAAGTAACCAATCCCAATTTTATCAACCCCGGCGCTACTGTTTCCGTCACATTGGTAAAGCGGCCCCGAGAACTCGGGGTTTTGTCGCTGTCGTTACGAAGAAGGTAACTGTCAGCCGGAAGCGGATATTCTCCCGGTACGAGTCTTCCGCCTACAAACAAATCCAGATCCCCGTCACGATCGTAGTCCACGGCTATCACACTGGACCCGCTTTGCCGAATGTCCGGTATCGCATCAACGGCCTTAGTGAAATTTCCTTTCCCGTCATTCAAATACAATTCATCTTTATAGCGTGATGATCCTTTTACTTGCTCCGATCCTCCGCTGGCAACATACAAGTCATTGTCGCCATCCTTGTCGGCATCAAACAACAACACTCCCATGTCTTCGCTAAGGCTATCGATTCCAGCAGTGCCTCCTTTTTTAAACTTCCCATCTTTCTGTTGCAGATAAATAGCTCCTGAATGATTGCTGGCTCCGCCAATAAAAAAATCCTCCAGCCCGTCCGCATTCACATCCGAGACTGCAATGCCCGGTCCATTCCGGCTATGCATGTGAGGAAGCAGTGGCTGAACTTTGAAATCAACAAAATCATTCTCCTTGTGTGTGTAGTCTATTCCAAGCTGCGCAGAGACTTCCGAAAATAATAACGAGCGGGCTGATGCTCTTTCTTCCCGTGGAACGGCCGGCACAGACGATGAATACTCAAGCGTTATCTCCTGGTTTGCTTTAACATTCTTTAACAGTTGATAACGTCCATCCGGCCAGATCACTTCGAGTGAATCAATAGTTTTTATCGAATCCAGACCAAGATGTATCACGCCATCGACCGTCGACTCATAGCCCCGGTTCAGGAAGTGTTCAATAAATTGTTTTTTATGATCTGCATGTGAAATTACTTTCGCGCCGATGCCATCCTTGTTCCCTGGGGACCCGGAAAATCGGATCCGCAGATAGTTTCGATTAAAAATTTCATTACTCTTGTTTTCATAGACGGATGCCTCCTCATTCATATTGTTGACCACCAGGTCGAGATCGCCGTCGTTATCCAGGTCTCCGTAAGCGGCACCATGAGAAATTCCCTTTGAGTCCATACCCCAGGCTTCCGATTGATTTGAAAACGTTATACCTCCCTGATTCTCGAAAACATAGTTTCTAAGCACGGCGCCTTCCAATGATTTAATTGCGTTGAGCTTTCGATCTGCTTTTGCCTGAACGGTCCCCAGCGGTGTATTGTAAATGTTTTGATAGGTGATATAATCCATGTTGCCGAGGTCTCGCAAAAAGCCATTAGTGGCAAACAGATCCTTGTCACCGTCATTATCATAGTCAGCCAGTAGGGCGCTCCAACTCCAGTCCGTACTGCTAATACCGGACAGGAATGCTATCTCGCTGAAATTACCGTCGCCTTGATTCAACTGCAGCGTGTTCCGGCTAAACTGCGGCTCATAGCCAATTCGTAATGACAACTGAAATTTATCAAAGCCGGTGGGTGGGATAATTAATTTCTGCCGTTTGTTGTCCTCCGGTCGCATATCAAGTTCGACGACATCCACGAGTCCATCATTGTTTATGTCGGCGATGTCGTTGCCCATACCAGCAAAACTCGTGTGTTTGAAATATTCGCCTGCGCGGTTCGTGAATGTTCCGTCGCGATTATTGATGTATAAGATATCATTGCCGATAAAATCATTAGAGATATAAATATCAGGCCATTGATCGTTGTTGATGTCGCTGATGGCGAGCCCAAGACTATAACCCTCCACGAGGATCCCGGATTCTTTCGACACATCTGTAAAGGTTTGATCACCATTGTTTCGATAGAGAATATCCGTACTCACTCCTTCACCGTTGAGCTTACGTGGTTGAATATTATTGACATTGTTTTCAAATGAGGCCGGATTTGTAATGATAAAAAGATCAAGGTCGTCGTCGCGATCGTAATCAAAAAAAGAGGCGTGCATGCTCTGACGGGGGTCCGCGATCCCGTAAGCGTTAGCAGATTCTTTGAATGTATTGTTCCGACTATTGATAAATAACATGTTGCCTTTTTCCTCGCGGCTTCCCGAAACGCACATATAGATATCTAACCAGCCATCCTGATTCACGTCGGCCATCACCGCTCCTGTTCCCCAGCGCGTGTTGAGTATGCCCGAAGATTCGGTGATATCATCAAACTTAAAATTGCCTTTATTTAAATATAGCCTGCTGCTTACCATGTTGCCGCTAAAAAAAAGATCCGGAAGGCCATCATTATTAATATCTCCAACGGCAACACCTCCTCCGGTATAAATATTCATGTATGTATTTACATTGTTTTGTTCGTCTTCGTCTACCAGGTTATTGAAATGAATACCCGTACGCTCAGCGGGCAAGCGGACAAAAACAGCTTTAGATTTGTCCCTGCATGCTGTTATTGCAGCGAAGAGAAAAAACAAAAAAAGTATGTTAGTGCGCGCTCCCATCAATCTTCGCAGGTTTCTTCTGCCCTAAAAAATCGTACACTTCAACATTGCTTACGCTGTCAGTTAATTCCAATGATCGGCTGGATTGAGACAAGTACGTTGATCCGAAATAGAACTCGTGCTTATAAGTCTTTCCGTTTTTCAATTTGACTAAAGCATAACTATCGTCGCTTGCCGGCGTAAAATACTTTTTTGAATCGGTGATATGTGTGGTCAACCTATCGTTGTTGTTTCCTACTATTATCAGTTCTCGGCCATCTCCCAACTTCAACTTTGACAATCCTTTGCCGTCTCTGTCTGCAAAAAATCCGCTTTTTTGAACGGGCATTGATGCAAAGTTCCCTTTACCATCTCCACGAAAGTACAAACCTATACATGCATCATATCTTCCAGTCGACACCTCTGTGGAATACGAGTTACCAATCATCAAAACGTCAAGATTTCCATCACCATCAAAATCACCGGGAAGCATGCCATATACCGGTGAGAACTGAGCATTGACTGGCATAGCCTTTATCGAAAAATTTCCCTGGCCAAGGTTTTCGATGTAACTCGTTTCAAACCATTCGCCACAAACGACATACGCGGATTCCTGTTCAGCTTTTGTAAACGAATTTTCAAACGTTGCTTCAGCATACGGGAGATAGGTTCTGAACCGTACCCGGATGGGATTCATCTGTTTGACCATATCATCCCAGGAATGAACGATCTGTTGAACTCCGTCCATGTACATTGTCATTACCGGATCAATGCTTCCGGATTTATCGTAATCATTGGCATAAATACACAATGGTTCTTTTGTATTTCCGCGATAGCGTGTGTTTAGTCCCAGGTTGCCGGCGATGTAATCCACGTCGCCGTCACTGTCAAAATCTCCCGCTGTCAGGCTGTTCCACCATCCTGAACTATGGGATAAGGTCTCCTTTCCAAATGGGGTAAATGTTTTTCCACCGTTGTTCTTATAACACGTTATCGGCATAAACTCTCCTACTATCATTAAATCTATCCAGCCGTCGTTGTCCACGTCGGTCCACAGCGCTGAAGTAACCAATCCTAATTTTATCAACCCCGGCGCTACTGTTTCCGTCACGTTGGTAAACCGGCCCCGAGAACTCGGGGTTTTGTCGCTGTCGTTACGAAGAATGTAACTGTCAGCTGGGAGCGGATATTCTCCCGGTACTAGCCGTCCGCCTACAAACAAATCCAAATCTCCATCACGATCGTAGTCCGCGGCTACCACACTGGACCCACTTTGTCGAATGTCTGGCAATGCTTCAACGGTCATAGTGAAATTCCCTTTCCCGTCATTCAAATACAATTCATCTTTATAGAGTGATGATCCTTTTACGTGCTCTGATCCTCCGGTGGCAACATACAAATCAGCGTCGCCGTCTTTGTCGGCATCAAACAACAACACTCCCATGTCTTCGCTAAGACTATCGATTCCAGTGGTTCCTCTTTTTTTAAATTTCCCATCGATTTGTTGCAGATAAATAGCTCGTGAATGATTGCTCGCCCCGCCAATATAAAAATCCTCCAGCCCATCCGCATTTACATCCGAGACCGCAATGCCTGGTCCATTCCGGCTATGCATGTGAGGAAGCAGCGGCTGCACTTTGAAATCAACAAAATCATTCTCCTTGTGTGTGTAGTCTATCCCAAGCTGAGCAGAGACTTCTGAAAATAGTAACGAACTGGCTGATGCTTTTTCTCCGTTTTGCACTCCCGACGATGAATACTCAAGCCTTAGCTCCTGGTTTGTTTTAACATCCTTTAACAGTTGATAGCGTCCATCCGGCCAGATCACTTCCAGCGAATCAATCGAAGTTGTATTGCCCAAACCAAAATGAAGACCTGGTTCGACAGACGACAAAAATCCCCGAACGGCTGTAAAGTATTGATATTGAAGTTTTCCTTGATACTTCAAGTACACCTTCGCTCCTATTCCTTCCCGGTTTAACGGGGCCCCTAAAAAATCAACCTTTAAATAGTTTGACGTTTTTTTTGTGAATGTATTGGTCGAATTTTTATACAGGGTAGCCGGCTCATCAATATTATTAAGAACGAGATCCAGATCGCCGTCATTATCGAGGTCGGCATAGGCAGCGCCATTTGAAAACCCGGGCGCTGACAGTCCCCATGATTTCGATTGATCACTGAATGTCAAGTCTCCGCTATTCTTATAGATGTAGTTGTGGACTTTAATACCAGGAATTTTTCCCAGCATTGCGAGGCGTTCTTTTTTATTTCCTTCCTCGGTTCCCATCCGCAACGTTCTCTCGCTGAATTTTATAAAATCCAGGTTGGTAATATCCTGTCGATAACCATTTGTGATGAATAGATCTTTAAAGCCGTCGTTGTCATAGTCTGCCAGCAACGGACTCCAACTCCAGTCGGTTGCTTCAATGCCAGCGAGGTAACCGATTTCGCTAAAGGATCCGTTACCATTGTTTAACTGCAATGTATTTCTGATGTATTGCGGCTCATAGCCGAATTTTAATGTGTTTTCAAATTCGTCATAGTTGTTCCCAATGATCGTTACTTTCCAGCGCAAGTTGTCTTCGGGAAGCATATCCAATTCGACAATATCCACTAAACCGTCATTGTTAATATCACCAACGTCGTTACCCATGGCGTTATACGTTTCATGTTTGAAATATTGCCCGGCGAGATTAGAAAATGTACCGTCCTGATTATTGATGTAGAGCAGGTCATTTGTAATAAAATCATTTGATACAAAAATGTCTGGCCAATGGTCCTCATTTATATCACAAACCTGCACACCCAGTCCGAAGCCTTCAATCAATATTCCAGCTTCCGACGAAACATCAGTAAAAGTTTGATCACCGTTGTTGCGATACAGTTGATCCGTTGTTGATGATTCGCCTTTGACAGATTTTGGACGCGCTCGGTTGCGGCTATATTCCACAAATGCGTTCCTCAAGAGATATACATCGAGATCTCCGTCACGGTCATAATCAAAAAAAGTCGATTGAATATTATGACCTGTTCCCCGTAGTCCATAAGCTGCGGCCGATTCAGTGAACGTTGAATTCCCGTTATTAATAAACAACAGATTATTTGTCTTATTTCTCGGAGTATTACGTGTGCCCGCGACGCAGAGAAAAATATCCTTAAAACCATCCTGGTTAATATCGACCATACTAACTCCATTAACCCACACCGATGTTGTTAGACCAGCTTTTTCTGTGATGTCTTCAAATTTCCAAGGGGCCTCGCCATCAGAAGAGTTTCCCTTATTAAGGTAGAGTTTTCCAGAAGTCATGTTTCCGGAAAAATAAATATCCAACAGGCCATCATTGTTAATATCTGCGATACCAACACCCCCTCCGTTGTACAGGTATTCGAAATCCAACACAGTGAGCGTGTCGGTATACTCCAGGTTGTTGGCAAATGTAACGCCGGAAGATTCGGGGGAAACTACCTCAAATAGTTGCCCGGATTTATCTGAGCATCTAAATAGAGTTAATGCGAAAAGAATAAGTATAAAAATCCTTAAACGGCCGAACATGAGTCAATATAAAAAATTAACAGCGAAGGAAGGCCCCCGCTGTTAATATACCCTCGACGATAAAAATTTTAGTATCCGGTAGTTTGTTTTATTAGTCCTGCAGTACGGTCGATTTCACTTTGAGGGATAGGAAATACTTCAAATTTATCCTGCCATTCCGCTCCAAAAAGTGTTGCGCCGATATCCCAACGGGTAATATCAAACCAGCGATGTGGTTCGAAGCAAAGCTCAATTCTTTTTTCGTGCTGGAGGGCTGCCAGCGTTGCAGTTCCTGCAAGATCAGGAAGGCCTGCGCGGTCGCGGATATCATTAATTTGAGTAGTAGCCTCTGCTGCTCTTCCTTTAGCTAAAAGAGCTTCGGCGTAAAGGAGTTTCATTTCAGCATAGCGGTAAATTCTTTCGTTATTAAAATTACCCTGGTTATTTCCCGAAAAAGCACCAGCGATCACATTGCGTTGGCCCCCATACTTTTTAACAATATAGCCCGTTGAGGACCACTCTGGATCGAAGGGCAATTCTTCAACCGCGCTATTCCAGACATAATATGTGTCACCGGCCTGATAGATAAATGAAGACAAGCGTTCATCTCCAGGTTCAAATGCATCTACCAGATCCTGAGTGGGTGTCCAATAACCGAGTTTGCCACCGGGTGCCCCTTCCGTTGCCTGATAGTTTCCAGCATCCCAAAACCAGCTTCTTCCGCTACCCTGCGACGCCTTGAAGCTTTCCGAGTGGGTGTCGTCAAATACCCAGATGTTGTCATCAGAGTGAGGACCACCAAATTGGATCTCGAAAATAGATTCCGCATTATTTTCATTGTCCAATGCGAATACGTCTTCAAGGTCTTTAGCCGGATCGTTCGTATCCAGGAGCTGGTACTTGTTACTTGCAATAACTTCTTCAAAGGCAGCGATTGCACCATCCATGTCGTTCTTCCAAACATCAACTTTGCCTACATATGCTTTAGCCGCCCATTTCGTAGCTCTTCCCGTGTTACCAGCATCCCATTCAGCGGGTAGGTTTGTGAATGCGTCGTTAAAGTCATCGAGGATTTGTGTAAACAGCGCGTCTTTGGTTGCATTGCCTACTGCCAGGTTAGAGAAACTCTTAGGAGTTTCAAGAACCAAGGGTGGTGTTCCCCAAAGTTTGAGTGCTTCAAAATGGAAGAATGCGCGAAGAAATTTAGCCTCGCCTTCGAACTGATTTTTTTCAGCATCCGTAAGTTCATTCTCCTGTTCAAGATGTTCCAGGACTGTATTACAACGATAAATACCCTCGTATATCTGTGTGTAAATTGCAGCAAAAGGTATATCGCCCGCATTGATGTTCAGCTGGTCGGCATTTTTAGAGATCTGATCTGAGCCTGGTTCTGCCTTGGCATCGTCCGTAATAGTCACAGTAATCTTCCAGTATTCACCGAACTCACTCAATGTCTCCGTGCTGGTTCCCCAGAAGTCCTGAATGGTTGAGTAGGCTGCGAACATAGCGCCATCAAATTCCGCAGCTGTCTTATAGTAACTGTTTGCGGGAAGTTTGTCCAGCGGCACCAGGTCCAGGTTATTACACGAACCAATGCACAGGAAAACAAATAGTATTAATAGTAATTTTTTCATGGTCATGATTTTTTTGATGTTAACATGCATCATTGATACTATGCTTAAAATGAAACCTGCCATCCGAATTGAAGAATTCTCGGTTGTGGAGAACTACCGGAGTCCTGTCCGTTGGATAATGGTGTCTCCCCTTTCTGGAAACTAACTCCCCGTGTTACTTCCGGGTCGTAACCTTTGTAGTCTGTAAAGGTAAAGAGGTTCTGAGCCGCTATATACAAACGGAAACGGGTGATCGCGCCTTTTGTAATATCCATTAGCTTAGCACTGGGAATGTTAAAACCAAGTTGAATATTTCTGATCCTCATAAAGGAAGCATCTTCAATCCAACGGTCAGAATACCGGTTATTAACATTATTGTCGTCTATGCTTAGCCGCGGCATCGAATTGTTCGGTTTTGCCACGGTCCAATACCCTAAAGCTGAGGTGAGGGCATTCTCAGAGTCTTGAAGGTCTTCCATCTGTGAACGGGCCTGGTTGTACACTTTTTGGCCATAAGAGCCCTGCAGCAAGACACTGATATCAAAGTTCATGTAGGACGCGGATAGATTTATACCGTAGAAAAATTTGGGAATCGGGCTACCGAGATCGGTGCGGTCTTTGGAATCGATCTGTCCGTCCTTATTCACGTCCACAAAACGCATGTCTCCCGGCTCTCTGCCGTTTGAAATATTATCCGGAACGGCAGCATCAACTTCTCCCTGATTTTGATAAATACCGTCTACTTTATATCCGAAGAAACTTCCTATGGGTTGACCTACAACCGTCCTGTGCGTCGCAGCGCCCGATACTCCGGAAATTATTTCCGGAATACCACCCAGGTCCGTCACTTCGTTGTGAATCGTTGTGATGTTTCCGCCTATACTGTACTTGAAATCTCCACCATTATCTCTATAGTTAATGGAAAGTTCGATTCCACTGTTGACCATTTCGCCCAGGTTGGCATCGATAGGTAGAAAAAAGCCTGACGTATAGGGCGCGGGATAACCTAGCAAAATGTCATTGGTTGTCTTGCTGTAATAGTCAAAAGTAAGGTCAATTTTTCCTCCGAGCATGCTGACATCCGCGCCAAAGTCGATTTGTGTACTGGTTTCCCATTTGAGATCTGGATTGGCGAATATGATTGGAGCCGGTCCTCTTACAACGGTCTGGTTACCGGTTCCCACCACATAAAAGATGAAGGGATGTAACGTAGACATGTAAGCAAAGTTTGTTCCAGTGAATTGGTTACCGGATTGTCCCCAGCTACCTCTGATCTTAACGTCATCAAACATGCCACCCTTCGGAAAGAACCCTTCCTCAGATAACCTCCATCCTGCCGAGAATGAGGGAAAGGCCTGGGAGCGATTTTCCTCGGCAAATCGCGACGAATTATCCTGCCGGATATTAAAGGTAAATAAGTACTTGTCAGCGAAAGCGTAATTAACACGACCCAAAAATCCTCTCAACGCCCACTGATCAGCTTCATTTGCAGCTCCCACCTGAACTCCGGTCGAAGCAAATTTTATGGCTGGGTTAAATAAGTCATTTCCCTGAACCCTCACTTTGTCATATCGGAAGTTGGTCTCTTCATGTCCTGCCAGAATGGTGAAATTGTGTTTTCCAATAACCTTGGTGTACGTAAGGGTATTGTTAATATTTGTTGTTAACTCGATCGGACGCTCCTGTACCAAAAAAGAAGGTTGAGGGAGTCCATTGTAACCAACGGGACCTCCATAGTAATTGCCATCACCCACATTGTAATCGATACCTCCTGATATGCGGTACTTGAGCCCTTTGATTATCTCCAGCTCCCCGTAGACGTTACCTATTACTTTACGAGAGACAACATTGGTATAATTATACAAGGGATCGTTTCTCATTATTAGGTTTGCGCTGCTTCCTGCTGGCCCACGATTTTCGCTGTTCTCCAGCATATAGCCCGTCGGATTCGTTGCATCATATACGCCAAAGAATGGTTGATTGCGAGCTGCCTGAAAACCTGTAAAGGTAGCCTCTTCCGATTGTACGCCCCGATCAACGGAACTGATCAATATGGATTCTCCAAACCTCAAAAATTTCCCCACTTTGATATCTGAGTTTGCTTTTATGGAGTAGCGTTTAAAATGCTGAGCCGGTTCAATTCCATCTTGTTTCATATAACCACCGCCAATGAAATAATTTGCCGTCGCGGATCCGCCGCTGACGCCAACATTATGGCTTTGAACGGAAGAATTTCCGAAGACAACGTCCTGCCAATTTACATTGGGTTTGCTGGCGAAGGAGCTGAAATCCCGGTCTCCAGGATTTCCACTTGTCTCATCTATCTTGGACTGATAGTCAATATACTGCGCTACGTTTAAGACGTCGAGTTTATTCCACACTTGTCCTGTACCAAGATATCCCTCATAGGTGACTGAAGCTGTTCCTTCCTTTCCGCGTTTTGTTGTGACAATAATAACTCCGTTTGCAGCGCGGGCTCCATAAATCGCGGCTGCCGACGCATCTTTCAAAACATCGATCGACTCGATATCAGAAGGATTGATACCTGCTAAAGGATTTGATTCAGTTTGGGAACCTGTGTTTACAGTAATGTTGGATGTCTGCACAATAGGCACTCCGTCGATTACCCACAAAGGCGAGTTGACGCCGGCTGTACCTACACCGCGGATACGAACATCGATCGGCGCTCCGGGGTCACCACTTCTGTTGGAGATCTGAATTCCGGCAACACGACCTGCTAGCAATTGATCGGGACTTGTAACAGGTTTGGAAGCGATATCAACATCCGATGCTCGCAAGCCACCGACAGCACCGGTGAGATCTGCCTTTCGTTGTGTTCCGTAACCTACTACCACAACTTCTTCCAATGCTTTGATGTCGGGCTGAAGTGTTTGGCTTATGATGCTCTGACTGCCAACGGGGACTTCCGCTGTGAGGTATCCGATAAAACTGAAAACAAGTACAGCGTTATCGCCTGAAACGCTCAGCGAATAACTGCCGTTTGAATCAGTGCTTGTGCCTACTGTCGTTCCTTTGATAATGACGTTTACTCCGGGAAGATTGTCACCATTTTCTGCATCGGTCACTTTGCCTGAAACTGTTCTTTCCTGCGCGAATGCAAAAAACGGGGAAATCATGAAGAGCAAACACAACAACTTCTGAATAGTAGAATGTTTCATGTGAGAAGGGTTTAAATATTATCAACTTGAATCTCAAATCAATTGATAGGAAGATAACCAAAGATCGAATGAGTTGCATGAGGTGAAACCATCAATTTATCCACAAAAATGCAACGCAAACGTTTCGCTAACTTCGTGGAGGCTACTTGTCATTCGTGCCCTTTTTTAAACGCCCACAGCCATAGCGTTTTAGCTGTAATGTGTGTGTTGATGTTGTTACGTCGAATCGCGCTTTTGTGAGATGTTCAGAATTGAACAATGCCGTCTATCTATTATTTTTTCCTTACATCAACGTCTTATTAGAAAGACGATTGGCAATTAGTTCAACCACGTTCTTCATCACTAAATGGATAATGCATTGAGACTGGGGGTGGGAACGCCGAATGTCGAACTCCGAATGTCGAATGCGGAATGATTTATATAAGTAAATCAGGTTCGATCAAGTATGAACAAACAGACGAGGGGCCAGGATTATTTTATTATACTTCTCGGATTCAGTGCCGTTGCGACTGGCATTCAGAATCTCCAACAACATTTCTGTAGCACGCTGTCCTTGCCTGTAAGGGAATTGCTCCACCGAAGCTAGCGGCGGATTTTCCATATAGTTGCAGACCTGAAGATTTGCAAAACTTACAAAGCTGATGTCGTCATTTATTTTGACATTCATCTTACGCGAATACTGCATAGCATCAAGGGCCACATAATCATTAAATGTAATTACTGCGGTAGGTCCTGGCTTCAGCGTCAGGAGTCGTTGCATGGCCCGGCGGGTGCTATCTGGCGAAAGGTCTGAATGAACTACGAACTCCGGATTCACCTTTACCTTTATGGACTTTAAAGCACTCTCATAACCCCTCATTCTATCTTTGGTAGCCAGCAAATCCCGTGGACCATTGATAAATGCAATACAGGTGTGGCCGCGCTTTACTAAAAACTCAACAGCCTCCAGCATACCGGCCTCCAGCTTGCACGTCACGGAATGAGTTTGTTCGCGATCCGGAACACGGTCAAAAAAAACGATGGGGATATCGTATTTCTTAAGGTTATCAAAGTGCTCGAAATTTTTGGTGTTTTTGGCTATCGACACAAGGAGTCCATCTACCCGATGGTTTTTCATCGCTTCGACAATTTTTTTCTCACGTTCGGTACTATCATGCGATTGTCCCATCAACACATTGTAGTTGTGTTCGCTGGCGTAATCCTCTATTCCGCTAATGGCCTCTGAAAAAAAAGCTTCTGACAAGTGTGGCAAGATCACTCCCAACGTTAATGTTCTTCCCGACTGTAAAAACAGAGCAGTCTGGTTTGGTTCATAGCCAAGTTCCTGAGCAACGTCTTTTACACGTTTTGTCGTTGCCGGACTTATATCTGTACTATTATGAAGTGCACGTGAAACTGTCGATAATGACAGGTTCAACATCTTCGCAATCTCTTTGATGGTAGGCGCATTTTTTTTCATACAGGGATTCTAAAGTTACTCATCTTTAGGTGAATGTCATCCAGAACATTTGCCGCATACTCAAGAACCTGCGCTCCTACGACAATGTCATCCAGAGCGCTTTCTGCATTCTCAAAAGACTGAGCATATGGAATGGGTTTTGCAAATTGATTGACAACTGGTGAATCCTTGCGCGAAGGATCTGCCGGAACGGGTAGCGTCACGACTTACGTCCGATGGATCCTTCGCGATAAAGTTCGAAACTTTAAGTCAATCCGTGCCTCCATTCCTTATGAGCAAGTCTCTATCAAAAGAGAAGACGCTTAGGATGACAATTCAAATGGCCCGCTCCGCGATGACAGTTCTAAGCCTGCCGCGCCTTAATCAAATCTGCACCAATAATATTCTCCCCCTTGAGGGGGTCGGGGGGTTGGAGCAGATCACTCCGCCATCTTCAATACAATACTTTGCTGCCCAACTTTAGTCCCCTGTCGAATCATACCATCGCTCTGCGGAGGATTCTTCGCGCCATGGTCAGTATAGCTCGCTGTCAAAACGTAAACTCCTTTGGGATCTTTCGGTTTTTCTTTAGTCCGGAATGCTCCTTCAATTCCCGCAATATAATTCTGATCAGGGTCATCGTTGTTTTTTAGGATCCATCGCACAATTTCCTTCACCTGTTCAATCTTCAAGTCGGGATGTGGAGGCATTTTCAAATCACCCCAGGTACCAGTGGATCCGTTGATTATTTTTTTTGCCAATGAATCCACGGCATTTGACTGACCTCGGTATCGCTGTGCGACAAGGTCGTACGAAGGGCCAATCAATTTTGTCCTGGCGGCATGGCAATTAAAACACGTCGATGTACTCATCCACAGTAAAGGCTGGTGATTCATCTTTGATCTGTCCAGCAGATATTTTTTAACCTGTGTGGAATCGGGTAAGTACTTAATAACAAGCAGCACTTCATTGTTAGAAATTTCATTGTACTCCGACTTACCATCCTCCGGATCCGAAACTTGGATCGAATACGGAATGATCGAATTCCAATTAATCTTGCTTTTTGTTGATGGCGTTATGATAGCAACTTCCGGCGGACTGTTTTCCGCGGTCTTCTGTGCAAAGACAACCGCACAGGAACAACCCATCAATAACGTAAATACAAATCGCATCAGTTTCGTTTGGCCCCCCGACCTCCTCTAGGGGGAGGATGAGGAGTTCGTAAGATTATTTAAGCGTGCGCTTCATAATTTCATTTACCGTCGACGTTCTGTAAATGCCCACCCCCCTAGAGGGGGGCCAGGGGGGTGGTTATGCCTTATCAATTTCATTAGCAACTCTATTCCCCGATCGTGTAGCCGCCTCGGTACCCCAGTTGAGATTGTCAGCATAAGCGCCGCAAAAGTGTATCCTTCCATGAGGTTTAATGAGATGCGGCCAAAATTTGTTCAGCTCACCGATAGGAAACGGGCGCCGTTCACAGGTGGGAGCGTAAGTCTCCTTTGTCCAGTCTCTGCTCACTGCCTGTTCAATAGTATCCTTTGTTTTGCCAGGATAAACTTCGCGGAAGGCTGCGAGAGCTCGTTGAGGCGATACACCACCGGGCCCGGTTCCCAAGATGATTACGCGATGGGTTTCCACTTCTTCAGCGGATTGCCAAACTCCCCAAAGATCCGGATGATCAAGATCCATATTGATACTTACTTTGTCCTCTAGCCAGAATTTTGAGCTCGCCTGAAAGACAAAACGCTGATACGAATCGTATGTGACATTATCGAGGACGTATTGTCGTTCAGATGGAAGAGCAGGCTGAAGCGGAATGTTTTTGAAGGCTGGGGGCGGAATACAGTTCACATAAAAATCAGCCGACATTTCTTTCTGCTCATTGTATTGTTTGTAGGTTACTGTCACACCGGTATCACCGTGCTTGATAGAAACAATCGGACAATTTAGCCACACCCTGGATCCTAATCTTTGCGCGAAAGCATTTGGAAGACCCTGGTTTCCTCCTTTCAATCTGAAAAGTTCTGGCGGCGCCAACGGAACTCCGCGAAGATTGAGAATACCGGCCTGCCATAATTCGAACAACGCCGACGAACCGGTTCCTCCCAACATACCCAAAGCTGTTTTAGAGGCTCCGTCTTTTTTATAGATATCAGCCATGGGAAATTTATCCCAGTCATCATAGCCGACACCGAATGGCTGATACTCATCCTTAAACTTTTCCAGGTAAGGTTTCACGTAAAGTGATTCGAGGTCCCACCATGGGTTCGAGGATAAGAATTTTACTTCTCTTTCATTAAAACCAAATTTACTTAAGACCGCAGGATCTCTCAACATCTCTTCGGTATAAAATTTATTATCAATTCGTCTCCAGAGGTTTTTACGTCTGGGGTAGGGAAGCGCTGTCAGGTTAAACTCTTTAATATACTGCCAATACCTGTCGTATCCCGGTTTCGTAATGTGTTCCATGCCGCCATCACCGTATAGCCCATCCGAGAGGCCGTCTTTTACCGTGAAAACATGACCTCCATGCCGGCCTGACGCTTCCATGACCACTACTTCATGACCTTTCTTCATCAACTCATAAGCACAACACATGCCTCCTATCCCTCCACCTCCCACAATTATTTTTTTCGATGCTGAAGTTTTTATAGGAACGGCTGATTGCTCTTCCGAAGTGTTGGCCATAAGTGGATCAACTTTTAATACTGACGCGCCAACACCTGCCATCACCGAGCTTTTGATAAAATCCCTACGTTTGAACTTGTCCATGGTATTGTGATTTAGTGTGAAGAGAGAATCGGTATTGTCTAATGCTTATAAGTTATTGAAAAATTGGGAATATGAGAATGTGAGAAGATGAGAAGATGAGAATTTGAGGATGTGAGGGAAATAGCCGTTTAAAGGTTGGGAAGTAGACAATACTTGAGTGTTGAGTGTTGATTTATTGAGTGTTGAGTGTTCTGACCAGCGGCGTGCGTCACACAATCTGACACCGATACAAAACTTCAAATGCAGTTAAGCCACCGATGCTCGGGGCAGGCGCAGAAAACGCAAAAGAATCCACGCAAAAGGCGCAAAAAAATGCAATTGAAATCTGCGCTCTTGCCCCGATGCTTATCGGAGTCATCGTCGAGGGCACTCACGGCATTCTAATAAATCACTGTAAGACCTACGAACAATTTCTTTGCGCCTGCCCTGAGCTTCTCGGCGGTGAAAAACACATCCGGCCAACCAACACCCCCGACCCCTCCAGGGGGAGAATATTCTTGAGCAAGAAAACAAATCAAACATTGCTCAATCTCCTTATACCATATACCCTATACCTTACACCACTGCCACCGGCTTCACCTCCATCCCAAAGTCTCCTTTAATACGCTCGTACCACGCGTCGTCATCCAACGCTGCAGGGTTGATCCATGCCTCATCGTTCTTGGACTGACGCCAATTGATGAATGGAATTGCGTCC
>DATHIE010000398.1:0-8544 GCA_035316905.1 Chryseolinea sp.
AAAATTGGAATCAAAGGAGAGAGCGATACGAAGAATTATAAATTCGCTGGATACGTTATCCCTTACGTTGACATCTGCACCGTCGAAGCGATTTAGAAACGTATTGCCCAACAACGCTTACTTCATGAATTTCCGCCAGTATCAGTCAAAGCAGGACACGTTTGCAAACGAGTGGAAAGGGAAATTTGACGGCGATTTGAGGGCATACATCAGCTATCTGAGTAGTAAGTACCCGTTCCTGTAAAAGGGCTTCGAAGTAGATGAAATCGGATTGAATATTATCCCTATTAAGGAATTGTTAAGAAAGGCTTCTACGTTTTTAAAGCCCTGTTTTCTGTCTATTTTTGACCAAATAGTTTATCTATGGGAAACAAGCAGATGCACAAAGTGCTTGTCGTTGACGATGAAGAACCTATCCTGGAGCTTCTCAAGTACAATCTTGAAAAAGGTGGGTACGAGGTGAAGACTGCCCTTGATGGAGCAAAAGCGGTGGACATCGCGCGCAAGTTTGTGCCCGATCTCGTACTGCTTGATATAATGATGCCGAAGATGGATGGTGTGGAGACTTGCCGACTGCTGCGTGACATACCCGAATTGCAAAAGACCTTTGTCGTTTTCTTAACAGCGCGTTCTGAAGAATATTCCGAGGTAGCCGCATTTGATGTGGGTGCCGATGATTACATTAATAAACCCATTAAGCCGCGAGCATTGATGAGCCGTATCGGCGCTCTTTTCAGAAGAGATTCGAAAAAAACATCGCCTACCAGCACCATCACAATAGGTGACCTGACTATTGACAGGACCAGTTATACGATAAAAATTAATGGCAGAGAAATAAATCTCCCAAAGAAAGAGTTTGAACTGCTTTTCTTCCTGGCGCAAAATCCCAATAAAGTTTTCAGCCGCGAAGACCTGCTGCAAAATATCTGGGGCTCCGACGTATATGTTCTTGCCCGCACCGTTGATGTGCACATTCGTAAAGTGAGGGAAAAGATCGGAGAAGACTATATCACTACTGTCAAGGGAGTCGGGTATAAGTTTAGCCTTAGCTGATTTTCCGACCTGCGTTATCCGCGCGTTTCAGTTACTTTAAATTACAATCTTTGGCGAATAACGTGCTTAGATAATTATCTTCGGACATGGTTTACAGTTCTCGGGGATTAGCCCTATTGCTGGCAGTCTGCATAGCCCTCATTACTTCGTTATTCTTATCGCTATTCAAGAGCGTGGATCTTTACGTGCTGTTTGTCGCCTTCGGCATCGCCTTTTCCGTCTCGTACATTTTGATCTTTGTTGTCCTGGAGTTTCTGATCTTTCGAGAGTTAGACAAGGTCTACAAGGTCGTGGAAAAACTTAGGAAGAAAGAGCTTTCGAAAATTGAAAAGCAACATACTTCGTCCTTAAACCCGCTGAAGACAATTAATGAAGATATCTATTCATTTGCGGAGTTGAAGCAAAAGGAAATTGACGAGTTGAAAAAGCTGGAGGCCTTCCGTCGTGAATTTATTGCAGACGTTTCACATGAGTTGAAAACTCCAATTTTCGCTGCACAGGGATTTGTTCACACACTCCTAGATGGTGCAGTCAACGACAAAGCAGTGAGATCAAAATTTCTGAAGAAGGCTGCGAAAAGTCTCGACGGCCTTGACATGCTTGTTCAAGATCTTCTGACGTTGTCACATATTGAGACAGGACAGATTAAGATGCATTTTGAAAATATTGACATGTGCAAGCTTACGGAAGAAGTAATCGAACAATTTGAAGACAAGGCAGACAAGAAGGATATTAAGCTCAAGATCGAAGGAGATTCGCGCAAGGTTTGGGTGTACGCGGATTGGCAACGCATCAGTCAGGTGATGACCAACCTTATCTCAAATGCGATCAAACATTCACACGATGGCGCAGAAGTGATCGTGAGTTTCGACAGCGGGAAAAAAAATGTAACGACCAGCATACAAGATGAAGGTGAAGGTATCGCCGCAGAACATCTTCCCAGGATATTCGAGCGTTTCTATCGCGTCGATAAAAGCCGAAGTCGTGAAAAAGGAGGAACGGGATTGGGACTTGCAATAGTAAAACATATCCTTGATGGCCATAACGCTAAACCGGAGGTAGAAAGTGTTATTGGCAAGGGTTCCATTTTTAGTTTTAAATTGCCGCGCGTCAAACCCGAAGAAGGCGCAGAATAATTAATCATTGTCCAACAAATTTTGCCATGAGACACATCTGTCTATTCATTGCCATTTGCGTGCTGTCGTTCAATTCGTCCGCGCAGGAGAAAAATCATATCGTAGCTTCTGACCTTCTAAAAATCACTAATGTCAATCAGATCGCCATCTCCCCAGATGGTAAGCAAGCGGTAGCTATTGTTTCGAGAAAGAAATCAAAAGAGGATGCCGTGAAGGGCACTACAGAGTACTATTATACACAACACTTGTTTATGCTGGATGTCTCCGGTAAAACGCAACCGGTACAGCTAACCTTTGGTGACCGTCGTGACAACCAGCCTGTGTGGTCACCTGACGGAAAGGCAATCGCGTTTGTGAGAGCAGATGGTGAATTCTCGCAGGTTTGGATATTACCGTTGACGGGAGGTGAGGCATACCCTGTGACAAAGGCCAAGCACGGTGCCGGGTTACCCGCATGGTCGCCGGATGGAAAATCAATTGTGTACTCCTCGTCCGTTCCCCTTAGCGCTATGACAGGTGTTGTCCCCTGGAGCTATGAACGGCCGGGACGCAAGCAAAACGACGAAGTGAATTGGAAAGCCCTCTCGGATTCTGAGAAAAAAGCTCTTGCGAATTCGCCCGATGGCAACATCCAGGAGGTGCGGGCATGGTTGGCAAAAAATAACAGCGAAAAAAATCCACGTGTGTTAACAAGATTAAACCTGCAGGGTGAGTTGACTCTCGATACAGAAGAAAAATTTGATCATTTGTTTACTATTGACGCAAAGGTCGGCGCCGAATCAAAACAGATCACTTCAGGCTATCAAAATTTCCGGGGCGCGAAGTGGAGCAAAGATGGAAAACATATCATTTGCAGTTCGACTGCATTATCCATTTCACCCGATTATTCGAATTCTTCTTCTCTATGGAGAATGGATAGTGACGGCAAGAATCTTGTTGAACTGTTAAAAGTTGAAAAACGCGCCATGGCCAATCCTGAATATTCACCTGATGGCAAGTCAATTGCGTTCGTCATAAGTACTGCCGAAGGATTTCTTGTGAGGCAAGAAGACATTGGAGTTGTTGCGGCCGCAGGAGGTGAGTATACAAATCTCACTAAAACCTTCGATAGGGATGTTCAAACGTTCAGTTGGTCCGATGATTCGAAGCAGGTTTTTTTTACGGCGGAGAATGAAGGAGACGTTCCGCTTTACAATGTTACCGTAACAGGAGATGCAATACCCAAACGAATTTCACCTGAGAATTTTGGGGTAATCAATTTTAATGCAAGAGCTGGAAAAATTGTATACGCTCTGGCTGAAGTGAATAATCCCTGTGAGGTTTATAGCCGCGATATCAAAAGCAATATTGCAGCAAAGCTGACGTCCTTCAACAGCAGTTGGCTGGCAGGGAAGAAGTTGAGTCAACTGAAAGAATATTGGATCACTCGACCGGATGGTGTCAGGGTCCAGTACTGGATCATGGAACCAATCGGTAGAAAGGAAGGAGTGAAATATCCTACCATCCTTAATATTCACGGAGGGCCCACTGCAATGTGGGGTCCGGCCGCTTACACCATGTGGCACGAATTCCAGCTTGAAGCTGCATGGGGTTATGGCGTTGTATTCTGCAATCCGAGAGGAAGCGGGGGATACGGTGACGCTCATAAACGCGGAAATCTGAAAGACTGGGGCAACGGACCGGCTAGTGATATTTTGGCGTCGCTCGATGACGCCACCAAACAAGCTTCGTGGATTGATCAGAACCAATTGGTCGTTGAAGGTGGAAGTTACGCCGGATACATGGTCGCCTGGATTATTGGACATGATAACCGCTTCAAGGCTGCGAATGCCCAGCGTGGTGTTTACGACCTCACCACGTTTATGGGTGAAGGAAACGCCTGGCGCCTTGTACCAGATTACTTCGGTGGGTATCCGTGGGATCCCGAGACAAAAAAACTCCTTGACTCAGAATCGCCCCTAACCTACGTCGATAAGATCAATACGCCTCTTTTAATAATTCACGCCGACCAGGATCTCAGGACTGGCGTGATTCAATCTGAAATGTTATACAAAAGCCTTAAGATCATGAACAAGCCAGTTGAGTACGTACGGTATCCAGGTGAGGGGCACGAACTCACACGTAGCGGGAATCCTGGCCGGATGATGGATCACCTGCTGCGGGTTATCGAGTTTTTTGAGCGATATGTTACACACCCTGAACCGCCTGCCGCATCCACGAATTAAGATCTAAAAATGGGGCACAAGCTGCAATTCGAGGATTTAATCCTTTTCCAGGACGACGATTACATAGTAGTCAGCAAGCCGCCGTACTTGTCGACGCTGGAAGACCGCCAGGACAATACAAATCTGCTGAGTCTTGCGAAAGGCTATTCATCCAATGCTCAGGTATGTCACCGGTTGGATAAAGAAACATCTGGCGCACTAGCCATCGCCAAGCATCCTGAGGCGTATCGCCATCTCAGTATTCAATTTGAGAAACGAGAGGTGGTCAAGATCTACCACGCTGTGGTTGACGGGATACACAACTACACGGACGAACTGGTCGACGCGGGGATTCTAAAACAGGATGATGGTGTGGTTAGGATAAATAAGAGAGAGGGTAAACAGGCTCAGACATATTTTACGTCGCTGGCACCTTACCGATTCCACACCTTAATGGAATGCCGGCCTGTCACGGGAAGAATGCATCAGATCAGGATACACCTGACGATTTTAGGGGCTCCCATCGTCGGTGATGATACATATGGAGGAAAGCCATTCTATCTGTCGCAGGTGAAAAGGGTATTTAACCTGAAGAAGGATACGGTGGAAGAGCCATTTATTAAAAGAATGGCGCTCCATGCCTATTCGCTGGAGTTTGACAATATGCAGGGTAAAAGGATAAAAATCGAGGCTCCTTATCAGAAGGATATGCAGGCGTTGGTGCGACAGTTGGAATTGAATCGCTAGCCAAATCGCCCTGTTTTCAAGGTTTTTGCAATATTTTGTGCCTGCTTTACTTCTTGAGCAAAACCGTTGAATTCTTTAGTAAACAGCTATTTAGTATCTGAAATGGCTGTTTTGGCCCCTCCCCGGGGATTCAAAGATGACATTCAGCTTGCATTTCAAATACTGGCAGTTTACCTTTGTGTCCCTTTTTGAAAGGGGCAGTGTATTTACTTGATTTTATATCAATAATAATGGATCACAACAGTTACAAAACAACTTACGCGAACAAGGCTACGACGGAGAAGGGCTGGGTCGTTGTTGACGCAAATTCACAGGTTTTAGGCCGGATAGCGAGCAAGGTTGCCAATATCATCCGTGGAAAACATAAGCCAAGCTACACTCCACATGTGGACTGTGGCGATAATGTAATCGTCATCAATGCCGAAAAGGTGAGAATGACGGGTAAAAAATGGACTGATCGTGTGATCTTTACGCACTCAGGGTATCCTGGCGGACAGCGCGAGCATACGCCTATGATGATCCGTTCAAAACACCCTGAACGCCTTATCGAACATGCAGTTCGTGGTATGCTTCCCAAAAACAGACTGGGCAGCGAATTATATAGAAGCCTGCACGTTTATACAGGATCGGAGCATCCTCACGCAGCACAGCAACCAAAAGAAATAAAACTCTGATCATGCAGATTACTAACACCATCGGTAGAAGAAAAACCTCTGTTGCAAGGGTATATGTTAAACCTGGCAAGGGAGATATCAAAATAAACGACCGCGAGCTTAAGGAATATTTCCTTTCTGAAATTCACCAGACTTTGGCGAAGCAGGCGCTTGCAGCTTTGAAGCTGGAAACCAGCTACGATGTGATTGTGAATGTTGAAGGTGGAGGAATTACTGGTCAGGCGGAAGCTGTTAGATTGGGAATTGCCCGCGCACTTGTTGAAATCAATCCTGAAAACAAGCCTACCTTGAGAAAAGAAGGATTTTTGACCCGTGATTCACGTATGGTTGAACGAAAAAAACCAGGTAGAAGAAAAGCAAGAAGGAGATTCCAGTTTAGCAAGCGTTAATAGATTAAAGAGAATGGCTGAAAAATTAACATATCAGGACCTTTTGGATGCAGGTGTACACTTTGGTCACCTTACCCGCAAGTGGAACCCCAAGATGGCAGAGTACATCTTCATGGAAAACAATGGTATCCACATCATTGACCTGAACAAGACCTTGGACAGGCTGGATGAAGCGACATTCGCTCTCAAGAATATCGTTCGCTCCGGTCGCAAGATTATGTTCGTGGCAACGAAAAAGCAGGCAAAAGATATCGTTACAGAAGAAGCGAGAAGGTTGAACATGCCTTACGTCACTGAAAGGTGGCTTGGCGGTATGTTGACAAACTTCGCTACTATCCGTAAGTCGTTGAAAAAGCTTGCTCAGATTGAAAAGCTCATGAAGGATGAGGCATTCACAAACCTTGCAAAACGCGAGCGTTTGATGGTCACTCGTGAAAAGGCAAAGCTTGAAAAACTGTTGGGTGGTATTGCAGACCTTAACAGACTCCCAGCAGCTCTTTTTGTGATCGACGTGAAACGCGAGCACATTGCTGTGACTGAGGCTCAGAAATTAAATATTCCGGTCTTTGCATTGGTTGATACCAACTCAGATCCTTCTGGTGTTGATTTCCCGATCCCTGCAAATGACGATGCGTTTAAGTCAATCTCAATACTTTCTAAATATATCGGTAAAGTCATTGAAGAGTCATTGATGGAGCGTAAGAAGGATAAAGAAGACGCAGCGCACAAAAAGGATGAAGACGAAAAGAGACGCGTTGACGAACCGGTAGAAGAAGCAAAATAAAAAACTTCAGATAGTCATTAGTCGTCCTGCCGCTTTGTTACAACGCAAGCTGGTGGGACGATTTGTTTAGTGGCAGACCAAAATTCAAATTGTAAATCGAAAATAATTATGTCAGCAATTTCAGCACAAGATGTAAACAAACTTCGCCAGATGACAGGCGCCGGAATGATGGATTGTAAAAAAGCCCTCACGGAAGCCGACGGTGATTTTGAAAAAGCTATAGAGATCCTTAGAAAAAAAGGACAAAAAGTTTCTGCATCCAGATCAGATAGAGATGCGAAGGAAGGTTCTGTATTTGTCAAAGTTAGCGATGACAAGAAGGAAGCATTTCTTGTTGCATTGAACTGCGAAACTGACTTCGTCGCAAAAAATGAAGAGTTCCAGGCTTTGGGCAGACTAATCGTTGATACGGCATTCTCTAATAAGTCTGCTGACAAGGAAACTTTATTGAGCACTAAGGTTGATGGACTAACACTCTCTGAAAAGATCGTGGAGTTGGTCGGTAAGATCGGTGAGAAACTTGAAGTAAGTGAGTACGTCCATATGAAGGGAGAGGCAGTAGTGTCATACATTCACGCTGGTTCTAAGCTGGGTGTACTTGTATCACTGAAAGGTGTCAATGGAAAGGATGTCACTGAAGCCGGAAAAGACGTAGGTATGCAGATTGCCGCTATGAACCCGGTCAGCGTTGACGAAAAATCTGTTGATAAGGCAGTAGTTGAAAAGGAACTGGAAATTGCGAAAGCACAGATCCTCGCCGAAGGTAAACCAGAAAACATGGTCGAAAAGATCGCGCAGGGAAAATTGCAGCGCTTCTATAAGGATAACACGCTGTTGTTACAACCTTTTGTTAAAGACAACTCAAAGACCGTTGGACAGTACCTCGATAGCGTAACCAAGGGCCTGACAGTTGCGGAATTCAGGCGCGTATCGATCGGATAAGATCAACAATAAATTCATAAGATAAAGCCAGGGCGCGAACCTGGCTTTTCTTTTTTACGTTTTTTATACCACACCCTTAAATCCTTAAATCCTTATACGCTTATACCTTATCTCCCGCCATGCTCAAGTCAATCAACCCCTTCGATCAATCCATTGTTGAACAATACCAGGAGTTCTCACCTTCTCTTATTCAGGACAAATTGAAGACCTCTTCAGTAGCTTTCAAGGACTGGAAGAAGACCTCCTTTGCGCGCAGAAGCGAATTGATGCTGAACGCATCCAGGTTGTTAAAACAAAATAAGGAGCAGTATGCGCCGATGATCACACTTGAGATGGGCAAGGTGTTGTCGGAGGCGAAGTCTGAAATTGAAAAAAGTGCAGGAGCTTGTCAGTACTTCGCTGAAAACGCTGAGAAATTCCTTGCAGACGAGATGATCAAGACTGATAGCAGGAAAAGCCTCGTATCGTTCCATCCAACGGGTACCATATTGGCCGTGATGCCCTGGAATTTTCCGTTCTGGCAAGTGATACGCTTTGCAGTTCCCGCATTGATGGCAGGAAACGTAGGCGTACTTAAACACGCTTCTAATGTAAGTGGTTGCTCACTTCTTCTGG
>DATHIE010000399.1:0-12937 GCA_035316905.1 Chryseolinea sp.
GTTGGGCCTTAAGTATGCCAACGTTCACCCATGTGCCTGTATTCAGTTTGAAATCTTCCGCAATGCGGCCATTAAAGACCATTCCCTTTGCTGCATCACTTTCGTCGGCAAATTTTAATGCATCCCCGGTACAGTAGAAACCTTCTGAGTCAAATACCGCCGCGGTGAGTTCAGGCTGCCTCCAATAACCGGGAAATATATTCTTGCCACGATATCTCGCCTCCATTTTCCCTTCACGCGGTACGAGTTTTAATTCCAAGCCAGGTACTGGTACGCCAAGCAATCCTGCATATCCACCGTGCTCACTGGCGAACAACGCCGAAGGACATGATTCCGTGCAACCCAGGCCTGTGCCAATCAAAATTTTCTTACCTATCGTTTCGACCGAAAGCTCTTCCAACGCATCCCATACATACTGTGCCATTCCAGCTCCGGCATAAAACAGCATTTTAAGATTGCTGAAAAATTGAGATCGCAGGCTATTATCTTTTTTCAGGATTGGGATCAGCGATTCAAAGCCCTTTGGGACATTGAAATAGATTGACGGCTTGCGGTGTCGCAGGTTATTAACCGTTTTAGTAATTCCCTCCGACGTAGGATTCCCTTCGTCAATATAGAGAGAACCTCCATTGTACAAGGTTAGCCCGAAATTATGATTTCCACCAAATGTGTGATTCCATGGTAGCCAATCTATAAGCTCTAGATCGGCATCCTTAAGGAATGGAAATGTTTGCGTGATCTGCTGCAGATTGCTCGTAAGGTTCTGGTGTGTATTGATCACACCTTTTGGTAACCCTGTAGATCCAGAGGTAAACAAAATTTTCGCGGCGCTATTAGCATCGATCGCATTGTATGCTTCATCAACAGCAGCCGTCGGGACTACATTCACAAGATCATTAAATGAGGTATAGTTAAAATCACCGTCAGGTCTCACAAGGCTGACTACCTCGACGTCATTGGCCAACGCCCCAAGCGCCCGCTCATACTTTTTTGCATCCTGCACAAAAATGAGACCGGGGGTGAGTAGCCGAAACACGTGCCTCAGCTTGTCGAAATTATCGGAGCGCAACGAATAGGCTGGACTAACTGGCGAGTACGGTATACCTGCGTATAAGGCAGCAAGTGCCATCAGACCATGTTCAATGCTGTTCTCCGACAAAATAATAATTGGCCTCCCTTTAGATACCGATCTATTCAAGAGCGCCTGACCGATGCTCCTTACTCTGGCTAGAGTATCACTATATGTAATAGTATTCCATGCGTCACTGCTCAGCTGATTAACCGGACGTTGACCAAGAAAAATTTTCTTAGGTGACGCGTTTGCCCAATGCAGTAAGCGTTCAGGGAGCTTAGCAGGAAAAGGATCAAGAGAAATAGTTGAACGTACCAATACACTTCCGTCCGGTCGCACCTCTTTATGGATAGATATCGGTATTGTTTCCAACTCGAAGTAAGGCGGCTGATCGCCTCCGGTTAACACGCTACCATATTTATTGTTATCCGCCATTAATGCGCTTAAAAAATTCTCTATTCACCCACACGTTTTGCCTTGCCCTTTAGGAAATCGGTCAATCTTTCCTTCGACTCAGCCGATGTTTGCGAAATCGCAGCTATAAGGCTTTCCATCATCAAGGCCTGATCCTGCGACGCATCCACAATTCGGGGCAACACGTGCATGAGACCGTAGTTCGTGGTGCTCGTATTGCTGCATATTTTTGTCGCAAGTTCAATCCCTTTTTCAACTCCTTTCCCGTCAGGAACAAGATACTGTGAAAGTCCGATTATATTTCCCTCTTCTGCTGCTATCACCCTTCCCGTGAACATCATATCAGCCATTCGTGCCATGCCGATCAGTTTGGGTATTCTTACCGAGGCACTACCACCAACAAAAATTCCCCGCTGTCCTTCCGGCAAAGCATAAAATGTAGACGCTTCTGCAACGCGGATGTGACAGGCGCTGGCAAGTTCAAGACCTCCCCCCACACACGCGCCGTGAACTACAGCCACAATGGGGACTTTTCCAAACTGAAGTTTATCCAGCGCGGCATGCCACATGCGACTATGGTACAAACCCTCCATCACATCTGTCTCCTTCAATTCCGAAAGATCAAGACCTGCGCTAAAGTGTTTGCCATCTCCGTAAAGTACAGCACATTTCACTTCAGCCGGTACTGTGGAAAAAACTTTTTCCAGTGTTTGGATCATGTCATCATTCACCGCATTCCGTTTTTCCGGCCGGTTTAGTTTTACCATCAGGATCTGACCTCGCACTTCGGTGTGTACCGACGACTCTGTTCCTTTCTCGCTGCCATTTGATATGCTCATGGTTCCGATTTTTAATTCTTCCTTTTTCAAATTAAAACTTCTTGGTCCTTGCGGACAGTTATAACTGTTTCATCTCTCAAACGCTCATGCAGACCACCTGTCTTTCTCAGTTCATAATGAAAGAAGAAGCGCATGGTTTCCAGCTTCGATAGATAAAAGTTTTTGTCTACATCAGAACTATTCTCCTTTAAGCGTTTAGCGGCCACAATCCCCTGGTTCAACCACTGCCAGCCCACACTAACGCAGCCGAAAGCTTCCATGTACAAATTGGCATCGCTAAGGAATACCTCCTCAACGCCTTTATTATTAATGCTTAAAAGATGTTCCGAGGTCAGTGCCAGTTCGCGAACTTCTTTTAACAACCAGTCGCCGTAGGTAGTAAGCAAATCAGACTGTTGGGCAACCATTATGGTGCTGGAAACTTCCGCGATCCAAAGATCGAAGGCTCGTTTATTGTTTGCCGGCATCTCCCTTCCGAGCAATGCTCGGGACTGAATTCCTGTCGTTCCCTCGTATATGCTCATGATGCGTATATCACGGGCGAGCTGTTCCAACACAAAGTCCTCAGTATAACCATATCCACCCAATACCTGAAGCCCATTGTTCACTGAAACTATCCCCATCTCAGCGCCATATGTTTTTGCTACCGGAGTTAGCAGTTCAAGTAGGTCTGAATACCTCTGTCTTTCTGAGGGCGCGCATGTTTTAAGCAGGTCATCATAGTAATAACACTGCATCACGAGAGCAAGACAACCTTCGGTGATGGCCTTCTGCAGAAATAACATCCTTCTAACGTCAGGATGATTTATGATCAAAGTTTGTCCATCAAAATTTTCAGTTGGCCGGGCACTTTTTCCCTGATATCTCACCTTCGCATATTGCAAGGATGCATAATACGCGGAAGAAGCGATGAAGCTGCCCGCCAAGCCAATGCCCAGCCTGGCCGTATTCATCATTTGAAACATGTAGCCAAGTCCCTTGCCTTGCTCGCCTACCAGAAATCCATAGCAGTCATCATTGGATCCAAAATCCAAATGCATGGCAGGAGTACTTCTTTGTCCCATTTTATGATAGATGCCAGCCGAGATTACATCGTTTTGAACAAGATCGCTTCCATCTTTGAGTCTTTTTACGGGAACTACAAAAAGCGAAATCCCCTTTGCCCCTTCTTGCGCGCCTTCAATTCGTGCAAGCACAAGGTGTACGATGTTGTTGGTGATGTCGTGATCTCCTCCCGAGATAAAGACCTTTTGTCCTCGTATTTTAAACGAACCATCGGATTGAGGTTTTGCAATAGTCCTGATCGCCGAGAGCGCGCTTCCAGCCTGAGGTTCGGTCAGACACATGGCAGCCGCCCATTCTCCTGCCAGGATTCTCTCTGCATAAGTTTTGATCAGCAGGTCAGAACCAAAGGAAACAATGAGGCGAGCTGCTCCAACGCTAAGGCTGGTGAACATTTCGTATCCATTATGAGCATTACCTATGATAAAATCAACTGCTGCGTAAACCGATTTAGGAACCTGGCTTCCACCCAACTTTTCATCAAACGTGCTCGCCAGCAAACCAGCTGAACAGAATGTCTTATAATAGTCATGAAGAGATCGGTGTACCTTTACTCGTCCGTTGATGAGTTGTGGAGGGTTCTTGTCGCTCTCTTTGAAATAAGGACGTAGGCATTTATCAGCAATATCCTCGGCAACCTCCAACATGATGTCGAAATTCTCGCGGTTGTGTTTGGCGAAGTAATCTTTCTTCGTCAGTGACACGACGTCTAATACATCATACAAAATAAACTGAAGGTTACGCTTCGAATACCCTTTGCAAACCATTAAATTAATTTTCTATGTTAAGCCTTAAGATCGTTTTGTTGTAGGATCGATACCCAACCCAATAAGAAAGCAATGCACAAGCTCCACCTGCGACAAACAAAGCGCAAAGCGAGAATCTGATCGACGATTCATCATGAAAAACGTAATCCGTAAATACTGCTACGAAAGACGGACCAAGCCCCATGCCGATCATGTTTATAACAAAAAGAAAAATTGCTGATGCCAATGCCCGTACTTGATTAGGCATCAATTCCTGAATGGCCGTAGTACTGGCTCCCATCGGGGAAGCAACAAAGAATGATGTAATTAACAATAGGACCAGAACTGCCTCCGGATTATTTATCAATGGAATAAAACAAAAGCTAAGTATCGACGCGCTTGCAATGACTCCGATCCTAACTCTTCCATTGGTAACACCCTTCCGTACCAGCCGGTCAGCATACCAACCACCCCACAACAGACCTGCAACGGAACCTATCAGTACGACTAGTCCATAACCTAGTCCAGCCTTGGATACTGGCCATCCAAATGTACGGTTGAAATAAGTGGGCATCCATGCAGTGCACCCATAGGATACGAATGCCGTAAATGCGGTGCCCAGGCAGATGCCGAAATACGTGCCCGCCCGTTTGAAAATGATAGTCATCGCCTCTCCCAGCTTCAAGTCCACGTCTGCGCCGCCCCGCTGCATCTTGCCTTTTCGTTGCGGCTCTCGAACAGTTAACATTAAAGCGGAAATGACGAGGCCCGGCAAGCCAATCATGATAAACAATTTTTGCCAGTGAAAAATATTTCCGAGTAGCGGTATTGCGATAGTTCCTTCAGTGGGAAGGTCGGCAACCAACCCCGCCCCTATAGCAAGTGCCAGGCCTGATCCCAGGAAAATTCCCATCGTAAAAATGCTCAATGCTAAGGCTAGTTTTCGTTGTGGAAAGTAATCGGCAATCATCGAGTAAGCGGAAGGTGACAGAGTTGCTTCACCAACTCCGACTCCCATCCTGGCTACAAAGAACTGCGAATAGGTTTTGACACCGGCGCACAACGCTGTCAGCAGGCTCCACAAGGTTATTCCAGTCATTATGATATTTCTTCTGCTTGTGCGGTCTGCGAAACGGCCAATGATAATTCCAAAAACCGTATAAAAAAGCGCAAAGCTCAATCCCATCAGTAAACTAACCTCGGTATCTGTTAGGTCCATGTCGCGTTTCATTGGGGCAACGAGCAATGCAAGGATCTGTCGGTCAACAAAAGATGAAATATTTGCCAGAGCGAGCACGCCGACGACATACCAGGCATATTTCAATGAAGGAGGTGCCGCGATGCCGGTAGCTTGCGTCATGGTCGTTGGGTTGTAATTGGATTGACTAAGATAGTATAAGGTTTCCTGATATTCAAGTTTTGGCACAGCAATGCCTGTGGCATATTTCTCATTACCTTGCAATATGAACCCCAGGGTGATCTACCTGATTAAGAGAGCGGAAATCGAAATAACAAGCCGCATGAGCAAGGAACTCGAGTTGCTGGGGATTACGCCTATCCAATTCACTCTTCTCTATTTTGTCAAACACGACAAGGGCGATTTTTCATCTGCTCAGCTGAGTCGGCGTTTCCAGGTCACGCCACAGAGTATGAACGAGCTAATAGCTGTACTTCAACGTAAAAAGTTATTGCGAAAGACGGTAGATCCATCACACAAAAGGATACTGCGGATCAGCTTGACTCCAAAGGGAACTCAACTGCTGGCCAGCTGCAACATGGCGCTTGATGCGATTGAACAAGAGCTGTTTGAAGACCTCTCTAATAACGAGATCGATAAGATCAGGGATCTTATCGGAAAGATCCTTGCAACGAGCCGAAAAGAAAAAGCCCTATAGGCACGTAGTCAAGGTCGATTATCGCAGCGCAAGGAACGCCAGAAAAATCAATACGCTTAGTATGAATCCAAACATGAACACCTGGTAGGCGTAACCCAACAAGTCGTACTTACGCTTAAGCACGAGTCCCTGATTATAGAGGTCGATAGTCATGTGCTCGTAAAGTTCGTCGCCTGAGTTCAGTAATCGGTCCATTTCCGCCATATATGCCTCTTGAGAATATCCAGCAATGACACCAAAAAAGAGGAGACTTGAGCGTTGCATCGCCCCGCCCACAACTTTGGGCCTTATGATCTTTGGTCGTGCAGCCTGAATTGCAAAAATTACAGATACAAGACAGGAAAGAATAATCATGATAATAGGTACGATAGCATCAGCTCCGTAGGAATCAATTTTACCGGCAATTGCACCATAGCCTGTTATCGCAATGATGGATGATATTATCATGGTATTTATGCTGATAATAATGTTCGCCTTATTATCTGCCATCTGTATGAGATTACTTTGATTCTGATAGGTGGCCCTGAACACCGTTTCCCTACCTCTTTTCGAGTTTTTCTTGTTCAATACTTCTTCATCCATGAATTTAAAAGTACCTATTTTATTTCGTTTTAAGTTGCATTTGCCCTTTGCAATTAATAAAAAGTCGGGGTACGCCTCGGCAATGAGCATGAACACTGAGCAATGAACAATGTGGAACAAGGAGTGATGAATAATCTTTCCGTTTCACCATCTTTCAGAGTGATGGCACCCTTCTCCTGAAGGAGAAGGGCGGGGGATGAGGTGGCTTAATTAACTCAATTTTTGTTTTTAGAAACTGAACCTCAACCCTACATTCTCGGCTCCGGAGGTGCCAAAGTGGAATTTGGTTCGATATGACCAATGCCCACAGGTTGACGTAAGCCGCCGGCATTTACAATATCCTTATCCTCCGTGCGATCTTTTTATAAAATCTTTATGTCCTAAGACTTAATTTTGAGTGTCCAAAGTAAGGCGACTTGAAAAAGTTCTTGTTTTCACGTCCGAATTTAAAAAGGCAATTCCTCATCAGTGTTGGCCTTGTCCTGACAATCTCGTTGCTGGGACTGGCAATCCTGGGAATTGTCGGATACAGGGGCGTGGCGTTCATGCTGCTCGTTACGGTGTCCATACTGGCAATGTTCCTGGACATCGTGCCGGTTCTCGTGTCAGCAGTCCTGAGCGCTTTGATTTGGGATTTCTTCTTTATACCGCCAAGATTCACACTCACGGTTGGGACGGCGGAAGACAGACTTTTACTCCTTATGTATTTTGTCATTGCTATGATCAATGCCGCGCTTACCAATAAGATCCGGAAGATAGAAAAGGCGGTAAAAGAAGGTGATGAAAAAGAGAAATCTGTAAAATTCTACAACACACTTCTCAATTCACTTTCGCACGAGCTTCGTACGCCGATCACCACGATACTCGGATCTACAGACAATCTTCAATCCCGTTCAGAAAAACTTTCCGAAGCAGACAAGGCAGAGTTGATAAACGAGATCTCCGTTGCGTCGATACGCCTGAATCAACAAGTAGAAAACTTATTAAATATGTCCCGGCTAGAGTCCGGTATGTTCCACATCAAGAAGGACTGGTGTGACATCAATGAATTGATTTACAAGACACTGCAACGGCTTGAGCCCAACCTCCAGCGATACCGTGTTGCAGTCGAAATACCGGAACAATTGCCCCTGTTCAAGCTTGATTTCGGATTAATGGAACAAGTGATCTACAACCTGCTCATCAACGTGACGCAGCACACTCCGGAAGACACACTGATCACAATTCAAGCCGACTGCGTAAGGGACAAACTTGTTCTCACGATTGCCGATAACGGCACCGGATTCCCCGAAGGTGAACTCGACAAGGTCTTCGAAAAATTCTACCGGTTGAAAGGTGCTCCCACCGGGGGAACGGGTCTGGGGTTATCTATTGTTAAGGGATTTGTGGAAGCCCATCGTGGAAATGTCAGGATCGAAAATCTACCCGTGCGTGGTTCAAAGTTCACCATCGAAATACCGACGGAAAAAACTTATGTTAACAAACTGAAAGAATGAACAAGCCGTCCATACTCGTTATTGACGATGAGCACCAGATAAGAAAACTGCTGACCATCACGCTGCAATCAAACAATTATAGCGTACTTGAGGCGTCTACCGGAAAGGAAGGTATCAATTCCGTGTCAACGCATCCACCGGATCTTATTCTTCTCGACCTGGGGCTACCCGACGAAAATGGACATGCGATACTGAAACATCTAAGGGAATGGTTTTCGAATCCTATCATGATCATCTCTGTTCAGACCAATGAAGAAGATATTGTGAAAGCATTGGACAACGGCGCCAATGATTATTTGATAAAACCTTTCAGAACAGGCGAACTCCTGGCGCGAATTAGATCTGCCCTGAGAGATGCGAGGAAGGAGCCTAACAATCCCGAAGTGAAGTTTGAGGACATGTCCATCGATTTCGCTAACAGAGTTGTAAAAAAGGATGGCGCTGCAGTAAAACTCACTGCCACGGAATATTCACTCTTATCTTTGCTTGCAAATAACGATGGAAAAGTTCTGACACATCGATACCTCCTTCACCAGGTGTGGGGTGTGGCCCGGCAGAATGAATCTCAATACCTAAGAGTCTTTATTGCTCAGCTAAGAAAAAAGATCGAATCCGATCCCAACCGGCCCTGCCATATTATAACGGAATCAGGTATCGGATACAGATTTATTGGAAATCCTTCGACATTTTAAGAGACTACAATGGAGATACAAAAAGAAGATCAACATAAACTCTCTCTTCCAGGCCTGATTGTCGTCCTTGGAATCATCTATGGTGACATCGGAACATCTCCGATCTATACGCTCAATTTTATTGTTGGCGATAAGCTGATAACGGATCAACTGGTGTTTGGCGGATTGTCCTGCGTATTCTGGACTCTTACGTTGATCACGACAATCAAATACATTTACCTGGCGCTAAACGCCGATAACAAAGGTGAAGGAGGAATCTTTGCCTTATACGCATTAGTGCGACGATTCAAGGCGCGATGGGTTATTTACCCGGCAATGATTGGATGCTGTACATTGATAGCCGATGGATTCTTAACGCCAGCCATCAGCGTGTCATCTGCGATTGAAGGACTAAGATTGATTTATCCGGAAATTCCAACAACGGGTATAGTCATAATGATTCTTCTTTCATTGTTTGTTTTTCAACAATTCGGGTCGGAGGTAGTAGGAAGGACCTTCGGACCAATCATGGCGGTGTGGTTCTTGATGCTCGCCGTTTTGGGATCAGTATCAATCGTTCGCGATCCTTCAATTTTAAAAGCCGTCAATCCTGCCTATGCGGTGGATCTGCTCACACAATACCCCGGGGGTTTTTTACTTCTGGGCGCCGTATTTCTTTGTACCACCGGTGCGGAGGCGTTGTATTCCGATCTTGGTCACTGTGGCAAAGAAAACACACGACTGAGCTGGTCGGTTGTAAAAGTTTGCTTACTGCTAAATTATTTTGGTCAGGGCGCTTGGTTGCTTTCACATCGAGGCGAAACGCTGGGCGAGCAGATTCCTTTCTTTTCGTTGATGCCCCAGTGGTTTTTGTTTACAGGAATAATAATTACAACACTTGCTACTGTGATTGCCAGTCAGGCGTTGATCTCAGGAACATTTTCCCTGATCAATGAAGCAATGAAATTAAAACTTTGGCCGGCATCGCGGATCCGCTACCCTAGTCAATCACGGGGGCAAATGTACATTCCGGCGATGAACTGGACTTTGATGATCGGAAGTATGATCGTCGTTTTAGTTTTCAGGGAGTCTTCAGCAATGGAAGGCGCGTACGGGCTAGCTATTACGATCAACATGTTAATGACTACCTCGCTCCTCGCCTACTACTTTTATACCGTTAAGAAATCCATTCTTCGTTCGATCATACTTGGCGTAGTGTTCTTCGCGTTGGAAGGACTATTTCTCGCTTCCAATTTGGATAAGTTCGAACATGGTGGATGGTTTACCTTCGTGATTGCAGCAGTATTCTTTTTCATGATGTTCATACTGCACAAAGCGCGGAAGCTAAGGCAGCGGCATACGGAGTTCGTGGATCTGCGACATTACGAATCGATGTTGAAGGATTTACAGGAAGATGAAACTGTTCCGAAGGAAGCATCGAACCTCGTTTACCTGGCCGTCGCTGACAGCCGTCGATACATTGATTCGAACATCATCTACTCTATCTTTAAGAAGAGGCCCAAGCGCGCTGATGTGTATTGGTTCGTACACGTCGAGACCGTGGACAATCCTTATACAAGCAAGTATAAGGTTGATACGATCATTCCCAAAAAAGCATTTTTTGTCAGTTTTAGATTAGGTTTTAAGACACCGCATCGGGTAAATACTCTGTTCAATAGGATAATTCATGAGATGGCCGACAACGGTGAAATCGATTTAACAAGTCCCTATCCTGCCCTTCACAAGTATAGCATGATGTCTGACTTCAAGTTTATTTCTCTCCATTCCTGGGCTTCGGCAGATAGTGAAATCTCAAGCTTTGAACGATTCGTAATTACTGGTTACCGTATCATTAAATCCTTCAGCCTTTCAACCGAAGAAATGTACGGGCTCGAGGCCGCAAATATTGAGATTGAGAAAGTTCCTATTCAGGTAGGGCCGTTAGCCAAGGTGAAGATAAGGCGGGAGAAAAAAGAAGAAGCTTAAAGAATGTATACTGCTGGATCGAGAGTTATTTCAACGCATCCCCTCCAGGTGTTCCCACGCAAATCTTGTAGCCTGAACTACCTTACCGCCGAATTCATGGGTTAGTATATCGAGAGGCCTGCCACCTTTTGCCAAATAGAAATTTTCGGCCTCTGTATTCCCTATTAAGACGAACAAATAAAAACTTTTGCGCTGTGTGTCAAGTAATCTTGTTGCCACCGCGTTGAGCAGTTTTCCTCCGATACCACGTCCTTTCAAATCTGGCCTCACATGCAGATTGTCCACCAACGCGTCAAAGCCAGCCTCGGGTTTGTCGAGAACGGCCACGAAACCGATAAGCTCTCCGTTCTCTTCTGCCACCAATACAAATTCCTTATTCGTGATTGTCGGCATTTTTTTCAACCAGTATTTCCTTCTCTCGGCCTCAAGATCATTGTCAAGATATTCGTCGGAAAGCAATCCACGGTAGGCAGTCATCCAGCTGGATGCATGCAAACTGCCTATCAATTCTGCTTCCGATAGTTTTGCCTCACGTATTTTCAACCCTTTCATCTTTCAGTATTCGTTTGAAATCCTTGCTATAAGTCACTTTCCTGGGGCTCAAATTTAAAAAGTTTTTTTGTCAAACTTATCCCAGGTCAATCACGTTTAAATTATACCGATCGGTATATTTATATTAACTGGACTAACTAACTCAGAATAAGATCCTCAATGAAAACAACTAAAAACACCATCCTGATAACAGGAGGAAGTGCTGGAATTGGTTTTGAGATTGCTAAGTTATTTGCAGCCAACCATAACACAGTCATTATAACCGGACGGGATAAATCCCGGCTTCAGCGAGCAGCAACCGAATTAAAGAACGTCACTCCTATTGTCAGTGATGTCACCAATGCAGAACAAGTAGATGAACTGGTCAAGAAGCTGGAAAAACATTTTCCTTCATTAAATATCATTATAAATAATGCTGGAAAGGCGTGGCTTCATAATCTTTCACTCGATAATGGAACATTCGAAAAGGCTGCAGACGAAATTCAAACAAATTATCTTTCAGTAATACGCCTCAACGAAAGACTACTTCCTCTCCTTAAAAAGCAAAAGGATGCTGCGATAGTAAATGTTTCGTCGATTGTAGCGTTTAGTCCCAATCACATGATGTCCACTTATGGCGCCAGTAAGGCAGCACTCCACTCCTATACGCAATCACTTCGACTGACATTATCCAGAACATCAAACATCAAAGTTTTTGAAGTAATGCCTCCATTAGTTAATACTGACTTCTCGCAGGCGATCGGCGGAGCAAAAGGAATTTCACCGGAAACGGTTGCAGAAGAGTTGATGAATGCATTTATGACTGATCAATATGAAATACATATTGGAAAGACTGCCTATATTTATGAACTCAGCCGTACGTCACCACCAGACGCATTGTTGGCGATGAATCCATCGCTATAGTTTTATGTTAATAAACAAATGTTATGGAAAGACCGCATAAGGTCGCAGTAATTGGATTTAACCGTATTCCGTTTGCCCGTCATAATACCGCGTACGCGACAGCAAGCAACCAGGACATGATGATCGCCACCATCAATGGATTGATCGAGCGTTATAAGTTACAGGGACAATTACTAGGTGAAGTCGCAGGTGGCGCAGTTATCAAACACACCCGCGAATTTAATCTGATGCGTGAATGTGTGTTGGGTACTTCGCTTGATCCAGCTACGCCCGCGTGCGACCTTCAGCAGGCTTGTGATACTGGACTCGAAGCTGCTATTTATATCGGCAACAAGATCGCACTCGGACAGATCGAGGTAGGAATTGCGGGCGGCGTTGATTCCACCAGCAATGTCCCGATTGTGTTGAGTGAAAGACTGAGAATGAAACTTCTTGAAATCAGGAGGGCCAAGAGCACGGCAAGCAGGATATCCAGCATCCTTGGCATTAAGTTGCGGGATTTGGCACCAGTAGCCCCGGGGATAGATGAGCCGCGCTCAGGTCTTTCAATGGGCGGTCACACTGAAATAACAGCTAAACATTATCAAATCCCCAGAGAAGAACAGGACCTGTTTGCGTTAGCAAGCCATCAAAAGATGGCGAAAGCTTATGACGAAGGTTTTTTTAAGGACATGATCACACCATACCAGGGCCTGGAAGCTGATAACAATCTGAGACGA
>DATHIE010000400.1:0-6579 GCA_035316905.1 Chryseolinea sp.
ACAAAGGCGCAATCTAAGTCGTTATCTTCAAACACATCTGCGTTCAGATACCACGTTGATTTTGATCACGCACTATGTAGATGATCTTGCCGAGTGGACGAGTCATACGAAGACGGTTGGGATGCAAGGATCAGTGAGCAATGAAGAATGATGAATGAGCAATGATGGTGGTTGAGCTTGGATGGTGTCTGCCATCATGCACTGACCCGAAGGAGTGCGTAAGTTGCGCGCCGGATCGAGATCCGTTATCTAAGATTATTTGTTCTGGCGCGCTTCCGATTGCAATAACCGGGATCCCGGGTTGAAACCCGGGGCAACTGATGATGAATGTTAGAAAGAAGTGAGGTTCAATTGCTTCCGAAATGTTCGAACCCAAAAGTGATTACAGCGAATAGCGCGCTTGGGATGCAATAACCTGTATCCTCGGGTTGAAACCCGGGCAACAGATATTTCACCCCCCGATGGGGTTTATGAATATTAGATCGGAGCGAGGTTTATTTGCTTTCGAAGATGATCAAACCCGGATGGCGCAGTTCGTAAATTGATTCGGCATCTGTACTGAATGTTTGTGGGGTTAATGGAGGGTGCATGGCAAACTGCAGGGTTAACCTTCTCCGAATGGTCAAACCCCAAGGGGTTGATGATCAATTGCCCCGGGCTTCAGCCTGGCTTCAGCCCGGGGTACAAATGAGGCGCTATTCGGGCGCGTCATGAGGAATGAATTTTAGAAGAGTAAATTATCTTATGACGCGCAATCGTGCCGCACGATTGCGGGTGAGTTGAATGGATGTGAGTTATAGAATCTTTTTACACGAACTTCAACGGATGTGTATCGACACCAGCACTATCCTTCGTCAGATGTCGCTGGTTTCTTGGCTTGTTTGATTTGATTGATGCGATACGAGAACGTCAGGTTAATTTGACGACGCCTTCCCTGAAAATCTCCGGCAGTATAAAAATCAGGCCCTTCTGTAATCGTCCTCATCCGCCGGGTGTTAAAGACGTCGAGTATATTGAAATTTATTGTGCCACGACCATTAAGAACATCTTTGCTGAGGGAGAGGTCAATATAATATAACGCCTTCCGTTCGCCTTGCGCCGTTTTCTGTGGTGCTTCATAGTTCACTCGTATCTGACCATCAAAATTTTTGGCAAATGTAAAACGTGATGTTAATCGCGTGAACCAACTGTACGTCGTTGTCTTGTAGGTGTCTACAATATTGCTTCCATCGATTTCTGAATGAAAGAAGTTAAAGTTGAAATCAAGCTTCCACCATTTGTATGGAGTTAAACCACTGGTAAGCTCGACACCGACGGCACGTTCAGAATTTAGGTTCTCGGGCTGAGTCACCGCCCATCCTGTCTCCGGATCAACACGTCGAATTCGTTCAATCTTTCCGTCAGTGTCCCTGAAATAAATGGATGAGGTTACGGTACCATTTCCAAAATCCTTGATGTGACCAATCTCATAAACATTGCTGAACTCAGGATTGAGATCAGGATTACCGCTAAAAAAATTGCGACTATCGGAAAACGTAACAAACGGACTCAGGTCGTTATAAAAAGGACGCCTGACTCTTCGTCCGTAACTCACCTGAAGTGCGTTTTCTTTCGGGAGATGGACCGTGAAGTGAGCGCTTGGAAATAAGTTGGCATACTTACGCGGATTGGTTTCATTTGTTTCTTCCAACGTTGTTTTTACATCTGTCCATTCAGCGCGAAGACCTGCCTGGTAAGAGATCTTATTAGTCTTGTTTCCGAGAATTCCATAGACCGCGTGGATATTTTCATCGTATAGGAAAACATTATCCAGTCCGGGGATTGGATCAAAACTTCCATCAGCATTTTCAGCGGACACCAGGTAGTCATTTGCCATGTTCCGAAAACTGGTCCTTACACCGGCTTCAAACTTTCCTTCTTTGCCGATGGGTTTCACGTAATCCAACTGTACCAGGAATTGTTTTTCAGACTCATCGTTAAGTGACGTTTCCACTCTTGAACTATCCAATGTGTTATCGGGAGTGTATCTGTATTGCGTAAATAGCTGGTTTGAACTTTCCCAGTTGTCCAGGTATTTTACTTCTCCGGTAAGTTCATGGCCTTTTTGTTCAAACGATCTTTTATAGATGAGCGAATACTCCGAGTTTGGTTCCACTTCTTCTTCATCCTGTCGGCGTGTGGTATAGCTTTGAAGATTTTCCGTTGAATTGAGGTAGTCTTCATAGAGGATATTTGTAAATCTGCTTGCATCGCTGCGACGGAAAAGATAAGATCCGGTCAGAATACTTTTCTCGCTAAAGAAATAGTCAATGCCGCCGCGGATGTTATTGTTAAATCCCATTACATACCCTTCGCTATTTTGTTTGGTTATCCTCGTCGTTCCTTCATCATAAACTTCCTGGTATTGTTTGCCAACGCCAGGCTGTTCCCTATAAGCTATAGAATAATTGATGAAGAAATTGACCTTCCTGTGACGGTAGTTAACGTTTGCAGCTCCACCATAGTTAATAGGGTGCCCTGAAATCACTTCAAAGGAGCCGTTGAAACCCTCGTTCCGTTCCTTCTTTAAGACGATGTTGATGATTCCCGCCATTCCTTCAGCTTCATAACGTGCGGATGGGTTGGTGATCACTTCAACTCGTTCAATCATGCTTGCCTGAAGTTGAGACAATCCGCTGCCTCCTTTGAAGCTTACCAATCCCGATGGTTTTCCATCGATGAGTATGCGTACGTTGTCGCTTCCGCGAAGCTTGACCGTGCCTTCGGGATCTACGGAGACAGATGGAATGTTCATCAAAATATCGTTAGCGGATCCTCCGGCATTTGCCAGATCCTTTCCTACGTTGAAGATCTTTTTGTCCAACGATAATTCCATAGATGTTTTTTCTGCCTGCACGACCACTTCGTCAAGTGTTTTGACAGAGGGACTTAGTTTGATTTGTCCGAGATCGTGAGCGTGTTGTTCTTTTGATAGTTTAAAGGCGTGAACATTGTAGGTGTTGTATCCCATAAAATCCACCACAGCGTAATAATCGCCGGGAGTTAGTTCAAGAGAAAAGTCGCCAGTCTCATTTGAAATATTGCCATTGATTAATTTTTTATCGGCGTTGTCGAATACCCTGATCGTAGCAAAACCGAGTGGCAGGGAGGTAAGCGAGTCAAGTACTCGGCCCTTTACGATTATCTTTCCTTGTGATTGCCCTGACAATTCGAAACAAACCAGGTTGATCAGTACTAACGCTATAAAACTGAATCGGTACATCTTAGCTATTTGCAATTTTTTTGAACCAATGTTGTTTGTAAACCAACAAAAACAACATAGGCGGTCTTTTGGAACGTCAAAAATCGCGTGATTAAACGACGCTTATTTTGTTTTTAGTAACGTAGGGTGGATAAAATGATAGCCGGTAATTAGGCGGGAGCAATTTATCGCCTTTTCATAACAAGGCTGTCAGGAGGATATTGTGACTTAAGTGTATCCATTTGTGTCCTTGCCCAGTGAATCAACGTACTCTTTTGTTCGTTTGTGAGATTGGCCTGAGAATGGAGACCAAACCAGGTGTAGGAAGCCAACGGCATTTCACCTTCTTCGAGTACTTCAATTACTTCTTCGAACTTATGATTCTGTCGGGCAATTGGACTAGTAGTAAAATCAGAAAAGTTAAGGTGGCGTTTTCCATCCTCAATATGATGGTTTAACCACCACGCTACTGGCTGAACATTGGAATACCATGGATATTCCGTGCGATTGCTGTGGCAGTCGTTGCAGGCAAAAGCAAGTACCGTCTTAACGGAGTCAGACATGGCATAACGTGTGGCTACGTCGTGTTGGTTTTCACCGGAAACATTCTTTCCAGGTCTGAACAATTGAATGATTACGAGAATAGCTACGACTGCGATAAGAATTTTACGTTTCATAAGACTAAATATTCTGCCAAGAAAAGAAATATTCACGGTATTTAAAATAACAGTTAGTCATGGCGAGACTGGGCACATGCTTTGAGTGTGGAAACTTTTTGGGAGATTTTTGCGTACCTATGCTGATCGATATATTTATATCCATCAATATTTCATGATTTTAAGTCTTAAACAGGTCGAAAAGATATCCAAGGCTCTGGGCGATGCTAATCGTCTTAAGATATTACAGCATATCTCTAAAAAAGGCGGATGTGGCCAGTGTGCTGAGATTCAGGGCATCGTTGACCTCACCCAGCCTTCTATAAGCCATCACATCAAGATTTTGATGGAAGCAGGCCTTATTGAGGCTGAAAAGGAGGGGAGGAACCACAAATACAACCTTAACGAGCAGCTAATCAAGGATTATACGGCTACAGTCAACATGATAAAGTCTTAGAAAAAAATTTTGAAAAATATATCGAAGAATTTAAATGTATCAATGAACTATTTGAACCCGAAATGGATTTAGGATAAAAAGCGAGGACCTCAAGTCCTTTTTTTTGAATTGATACATCGAAACATTTAAATATATAACTACATCAATTTATGAGCTCCAAAACAACACTATTACCCTACAACCTCGGCAGCCTGTCGCTGAAGAACAGGATCGTAATGGCCCCAATGACCCGAAGCCGCGCCATCGGCAACATTCCAAATAACCTGATGGCCGAATACTATCAGCAACGAGCATCAGCCGGGCTGATCATTACCGAAGGCGTTTCTCCTTCACCTAACGGTCTGGGCTATGCGAGAATACCCGGATTGTTTTCAGACGAACAGGTAGAAGCCTGGAAAGGCGTCACAGATGCCGTTCACCGTCGCGACGGAAAGATCTTCGCCCAACTCATGCATACCGGAAGAATTGCCCATTCAAACAACCTGCCGGCCGGAGCAAAGGTCCTCGCACCTTCATCCGTACATGCCTCTGGTAAGATGTGGACCGACCAGGATGGAATGCTGGAGCACTCCATACCAAAAGAGATGAGCCGCGAAGAAATAGAATCCACAAAAGCGGAATACGTGAGGGCTGCACGCAACGCGGTGGCCGCGGGATTTGACGGAATTGAATTGCACTCCGCGAATGGATACCTGCTGGAACAATTTTTATCTCCTTACTCGAACAAGAGGACCGATGAGTATGGCGGCACAGTTGAAAACAGGGCAAGATTTGTCCTGCAAGTCGCCCAGGAAATCAGCGATGTAATTGGCAAAAGCAAAACCGCTATCCGGCTATCGCCATACGGAGTCTTTAATGAAATGCCACATTATGCCGAGATCGACGCCACGTATGTGCACCTGGCTCGTGAGCTTGACAAAATCGGAATTGCGTATATCCACCTCGTAGATCACAGCTCGGCTGGAGCACCTGAAGTGCCACTGTCCATAAAAAAAGCAATCCGCGATGCGTTCAAAAATACACTCATCCTTTCTGGCGGCTACACTATAGGTGATGCAGAGCGCGATCTTAATTCAGGCTTCGCTGATTTGGTAGCCTTCGGCAAACCATTTATTTCCAACCCTGACCTTATTGAAAGATTCAGAAAGAATTTCCCGCTCAACATCAAAATGGACGCAAGTACATTTTATACGCCCGGTTCCAAAGGTTATACCGATTACCCAGTGTTTGAAGAAGAGACCGTCAGCGCGTAACGAAATTTCTATTCACCTAAACATTCAAAATGTATGTCAACTAAAATCAAATCAGTAGCTGTCGTGACAGCACGCATCATTCTGGGATTAATATATTTCGTGTTCGGACTAAATTTTTTCCTCCACTTCCTTCCGACACCTCCGTCGGCGGGAGGGCCAGCGGAAAATTTCACTACTGGATTGTTTCAGTCGGGGTACTTCTTTCCTTTCTTGAAAGGTGCGGAGGTTATCCTTGGGGGACTGCTCCTGACTGGAACCTTTGTTCCTCTTGCATTGGTGATCCTGATGCCGATCACGCTGAACATATTGTTGTTCCATGTCTTTCTAACCGACAATGCGATCATGAGTGTTGTGATCATTGCCCTTCAACTTTACCTTGCATGGGCCTACCGGGATTATTATAAACCGTTGTTCAATCGAAAATCCATTGCTACACTCTAAGTAAGTATTCCAGGCCCTGAAAATTACAGGGCCTTTTTTACTACTTCTCATCTAGTGTTGAGTTAAGTTTATTTTGACGGATAAGATTGAATGTTTTCACCCACGCTGCACGTCGGTTTCTTATAGTCCAATACAAATACATTTTAACGCAGAGAGCATGCAAATGCATCAGCAGGGCTCATTCGTGAGAAGCACAGGGAGACTCGTTTGCTTTGACTTGATAGTGCATCTGATGCGCGGAGGGCGCAGACAGCAGTTCTGATCGATTGCAGTCGCGCAAGCTTGGTCATTGGTAGTCAGCCCGATAAATCGGGCCGGAAAAAAGAAAGTTCTGATACCCTAAATCCAAGCAAGGCGCGACTACGCCCCATGGGACCTGCGCTTTGCGGCCTTTGCTTGTGCCATGATAAGTTCTTTTACAGATGATGGATAATGACCCATCGGCAACGCTATATCAGGTAGAGTTGTCAAATCGCCCTGCGCTGCTGGACTTGTAAAGGTTTGGTGGTGAACGGAGGGGGAAAAGCCTTT
>DATHIE010000401.1:0-22817 GCA_035316905.1 Chryseolinea sp.
TCAAAAGGTTTTTCCTGGATGTACGGATGTTCGTCATCCTTCACGAAAAAATGTTGGGTGGTGTCATTGAATGCGTAACAACGACCGGCAATTGGATTTGCAGCAATTACTTCTTCTGGCAGCCTCCCCCGATAGGGAAAATCCCAGGGGTTTTTCGTTGCTGTAGGATAGTCTTCAAGATGTTTTACCTCACGCCCTCGTTCGAGCACCAAGGTCTTAAGACCATGATCACATAACTCTTTGGCTGCCCATCCTCCGCTCATTCCAGAGCCAATAACGATCGCGTCATACGTCGCCGTTTCTTTAGCCTGCCCAAGTATATTCATCCAGCTTAGTTTTTGGAGTACAGAACAGGATTAAGCTTTCCGTCGGCAACGGCCCCGACCTGCCTTGAGTCCAACCACGTGTTCCAATCAGCGATTCGGAATTCATTGGTGGGTTCTATAACACGAATATCCTTGTCCATGTAGATCACGGTCATTACCCGTCTCGCCTTCTTCGACGAATTGGTACCCGCCCTATGGTATGTCCAACCCGAGTGATAACTAACCTCGCCGAGATCGAACGGTGTTTCATGGATGGGAAATTTTTTAAGTGTTTCGGCCAGAATCGCTTCGCTCTCATCACTTATTTCTTTGTCTCTTCCAATCTCAACGCTCTGGCTGGCCTCTGCGAAAGCAAGTGGGCCCATTTCCATGGGAACAGCTTGCAGTGGTACCCAGACGGTTATGGTGTTAGGGTTAGACAGTGGCCAGTAAAACTGGTCCGCGTGCCAGGGTGTAATTCCACCGCTGGGCTCCTTATATAAGGCTTGATCGTGGTATAACCGGACGCCATCAACCTGCATTAACTGGGCGGCAATGCGCGCGAGTCGTTTGCTGAAGACAAATTCCTTTATCGACTCATTCTCGCGCCAAAGGTTCATCACCTGCAAAAATGCCTTTTCATAAGTCGTCCGTTCCTCCATCGGTTTTGTAAGCTTATTGAGCTTAAAAACCCATTCCGTTATCACTTCCCCGTAATATTCCAATAATTCAGGACTCAACACGTTCTTCAACTTGACATATCCTTTCTCACGATAGGACTTGATGGATTCCGGGGATAAGTCGTAAGGTTCATTCAACTCGCGGCTGAAATCTACCTTTTGCGATGCTTCAGTTTTCATGGGTGTAGATAATATTAACCAAATATAGAAGACCTTTTTATTTCTCTCTATACCGCTCATTGAATGAGGGTATTGAGGTATAGGGTATAGGGTATAAGGGCCTCGGAAGTGGGGATTAGCTTGATGCCACACCAGGTTCGTCCCCTATCACCTTATTTCCATATCCCCTTATCTCCTCAACTAAGAATTGGGTATGTGTGATAATTTTCCGTTTTTCGAAACAAATTTTATTGTGACGATGAAACTACACTTTAGGGCCGCGATACTGGCGTTGACTGCTTTAATAATATCGTGCGGCGAGAAAAAAACGACTGATTCCGAAGCACCTGTTGACGCGCTGGCAATCAACTACACAGTCCTTAAAACGCTTCCTCACTACACGGATGCATTCACGGAAGGACTCACCATCCACGACAACAAGGTTTATGAAAGTACGGGGCAAAACGGTAAATCATGGGTGGCTGAAGTAGATCCTGGGTCTGGGGACCACGACAAAAAAATAATCCTGCCCGATCAATACTTCGGGGAAGGAATGACCATACTAAACAACAAGTTGTATTTTCTCACCTACAAAACCAAGATTGGATTCATTTACGATGCAAAGACGTATAAACAGATCGGCGAGTTCAAATACGACAACGAAGGATGGGGACTTACCCACAATGATAAAGAGCTTATCATGAGTGCCGGAACGGAGAAGATCTATTTTCTGGACTCAGCAAATCTTTCGATAACTCGGACCCTTACGGTGACTGAAAATGGCTCAAAACTAAAAAACGTCAACGAGCTGGAATATGTCGACGGATACATCTTTGCCAACATTTATGAGACTTCAAGAATAGTTAAGATAGACCCATCGACGGGTAAAGTTGTCGGACGTATGGACCTTTCCGTTATTACGGAAGAAATAAAAAGAACGTACCCGAATACAGCTGAGCTCAACGGCATTGCATACGACAGGAATTCCAAAGCACTTCTTATAACGGGGAAATTGTGGCCGAAGTCGTATCTTATTAGGGTGCAGTAACCCCCCCGGCCCCCCTTCACGGGGAAGACGGACCTTTTTGGTATTCGTCTAAATAACATGTGATCTCTCGCAATACTTCTTCGATAGCAAACAGCACGTCGTTATTTGTAAATCGCATCACTGTAATGTTAAACTCTTTAAAAGCTTTTGATCGCACGCCATCGTCGAAAGACGCCTCTTTGGAATTGTGAAGGGACCCGTCCACCTCAATCACAAGTCTGTGTGAATGACAATAAAAATCGACCACATAATCGTAGATGGGATGCTGTCTTCTGAATTTGACGCCAAGTTTAATGGCACATATCCTTGACCATAGATATTTTTCAGCTTCCGTTTCTTGACGCCTCAGGATCCTGGCCATTTCGAACAAGTGTTGACCGGCGCCTAAGAACATGTCGTGATTTATTTTCTTCATTGCAGATAACTGATTCCTTGTAGAGGAAGTTATGGCTATGCCACATAATTCAAAAAAAATATCTTTCCGGTTTTCCGGCAAATACCCCCCTGCCCACGTTCAGGGGATGGTTCCGTAAAATATGCAGGGTTGCAAATTTCTTTTTGTATCGCACGGAACTATGAAACGTTACGAGCAAAAGTCCCTGAAGGGGATTTAGGGGTGTTTCATACGCCGCGATCAGCCAATCGTCGCAGACTATTCCGTGCGCATCATTGCAGGGGGATTGCCACGGACGACTTCCACACAAAGTGTGGAACGTCCTCGCAATGACGTGTTATCTCATTTTTTCTTTTTGGAAAAAAAGTATGGGGGCGGCTAAAGATTAAACTTGCGGCGGTTCCAGTTTACAAAGATTGTCCATCCCCAGGTGCATCAATGCATCGCCAACATTTATAACCGGAATGTTGTTAAGTCCGATAACGTATGCTTTTTCAGAGGCGATGATCTGCTCTTTAAACTCTCCGAATGGATCAGTAATAGTGCCGACCCATTCTCCCGGGTGGATCAATTGTCCGCATTTAACATTCGACTGAAACAGTCCGGCATTTTTTGCCCGTATCCACGACGTACTCCAGACTACGCGATTTTCCTCGGTGGGTGCCGGCGCCCATTCGATCATCTGGAGATGTTTCATCAGCCGCAGGGTTCCGGATATTCCTTCTTCGATAGCATGTTGATCGAATCTAAGCGATTCACCGCCTTCGTAGACAATGATATGTTTTCCTTTTTTTGCAGCTTCCTTTCGCAACGAATTTGGCCGGAAAGGAGCATCTATGGTAAACGGCGCGTTAAAAGCTGCGGCTAGTTCGGTATTGGTGTTGTCTTTCAGCACTGCGCGAACCTGCGGGTAGTTAGTACGCATAGCGCCACCGGTATGGAAATCAACGCCCACATTGATGAGCGGTATCACTTGTTTCATTAGGTTATAGGCGACACGGCTGGCAAGAGATCCGCTTTTGCTTCCAGGAAAAGACCGGTTTATGTCTTTGCCATCGGGAACATCTCTCGAATAGTTGAGAAAGCCGTAGACATTAACGATGGGCATGCAGATGGTGACTCCACGTTTTGGCCGGTGGAGGCCGCTATCCAGTATACGACGGACGATCTCCATTCCATTGATCTCATCGCCATGCATCCCGGCCGTTAAGGCAAGTACGGGGCCATCTTCCAGTCCACGGGAAACATAGATAGGTGTATTGATAAGAGTATGGGACGGAAGGCGAGCGATGTTGACATCGATCACTTTGAATTCTCCTGGTTGGATTTCCTGTCCGGCGATTACAATCTTACGCAATGCTCAAAGGAGGTATAGGGTATAAGGGTATATGGGTAGTCAGGCGTTCACTTTGTCCTTCTGAATTTTTTTCTTACCTGCGTTAACTTCAAGATACTTAAAAATTTTTCCTGCTATGTCAACTTTTGTTGCTCCTTCGATACCTTCTAGTCCTGGTGAAGAGTTCACTTCAAGAATGAGTGGACCTCGGTTCGAAGGAAGCATGTCCACACCCGCAACATCAAGGCCCATTTTCTTCGCGGCCATTACCGCCGCGTGTTTTTCGGGTCGCGAAAGCTTTACCACTGTTGCAGTGCCACCACGGTGCAGGTTAGAGCGGAACTCACCCTCTTTTGCCTGCCTTCGCATTGCACCAACCACTTCGCCGTCAACGACAAATGCACGAATATCCGCCCCTTTCGCTTCCTTAATGAACTCTTGTACTATAATCCGCGCGTGTAATCCATGGAAAGCTTCGATCACAGATTTTGCAGCCTTTTTATTCTCAGCCAGCACTACACCAAGTCCTTGCGTGCCTTCAAGGAGCTTAATCACGACCGGAGCTCCACCTACCGCCTCGATTATTCCCTCTGTTTCCCGCGAGTAGTCCATAAAAATTGTCTTTGGTAGTCCCAAACCTGCGCGGCAAAGGATCTGAAGACTTCTCAGTTTGTCGCGTGATCGTATGAGTGCCTGCGACTCGACCGTGGAAAATACTTTCATCATTTCAAACTGACGTACTACAGCTGCTCCATAAAAAGTTACTGAAGCGCCAATACGTGGAATAATAGCATCAAAATAATCCAGTCTGCGGCCCTGATATAGGACCACGGGATTTTTTTTCTCGATAAAGAGAACACATTTCATATGATCGATGATCTCCACTTTATGTCCACGGGCTTCTCCCGCTTGTTTCAGCCTGCGGGTAGAATACAGCTTGGCGTTTCTCGATAGGATCGCGATATTCATGGAAGTTGGTTCGATAGTTTTAACGTTTCTTTTTCTTCAGGGTCAGTCGTCTTCTTTTCTCCTTATACGATAGATTTTTTTTAGTAACGTCAATAAGGAACCGGTTACGGACAATTTTTCGTCCAATCAATATTGGAAACTTAAGCGAACCGCGATTGCTGAGAGAAAACTCTGTAGCGATATCTTCATTAAAGATTTTTAGGATGGTTATGATGACATATCTTCTTTCAACTTCGCCGAATGAATTTTTTATATCCCTTTCTTCAAATTCACGAAAGGAAAACTTCAATCCGGTAAATTCCGGATGCTCTTCATCCAGCAGAATAAATTCAAGAACCCCATCCGTTACAGCTGCCCGATGACAATGCAGACTCGAGGTATAAGCTCCAGTATCCACTTTTGCATGGATGCTGGTTAATCCTAATTCAGGTAGATCAACCCTGTCGTAACGGCCGAGGATATTCATGTTGGTGTTCCGTTATCCGTCAATCGTAGTGTGAGTGTGGGGTTCGTGCATGTTAACCGCAAAGACGCAAAGGTTACGCTAAGGCTATTTAAAGTTCTCCGTGCAACTTGGCGATCGCTCACTCCCATACCCACGATTAACGTTTAACGATTAACAATTAACCGTAACACAAGATGATGAAAAAAAAAAGCCCCGCCATAGCAGGGCTTTAAATAATATTATGATTTTGATTAGCCTTTTATCTTGAATGCAACCGCGGTATTTTCCCATTTTAACTGAACATCATCCTTTCCTACAGCGATGTTAAATTGCTCAACGGGCGCAGCCGTTTTTGTTGGCTTCACAGATACGCGCAACACATCATCCTCTTGTTTGTATTTAAATGCACCCCATTGTTTGACATCCTTATTAATAATGACGGTCCACTCATTTTCACCGGGTATGGTGAAGAGCGTGTATTTGCCGGCGGCAAGATCCTTGCCTTCGATCTTCACAGGCTTATCAAATTCGATCGTTGTAGCCTCGTTAGCACCTGTCCTCCACACTTCGCCGTAAGGAACAAGGCCTCCCATGATCTTCCGTCCACGTGCAGAAGGTTGAGAATAAACAATCTTAACATTAGCAGCACCTATTTTGCCAGTTGCAGTGGCCTGAGGGCTTGCTGGCTTCTCCTGGGCTATGGAAGCAGAAAATGCGGTTGCCAAGGCGAGCATCAGAAACGTAAATCTTTTCATAGTTTGTTAGTAGTTTGGTTAATACGGTCTATTAATATACGTAAAAATGCCCCGAGTAGTCGGGGCACTTTTATTCCTATATATAACAACCTGTAAACTAAGTTAAGAACGGGATTGCAATCAATTTGGTTTATGGAACCCTGCTAAAATTTTCCAAAAGAATTTATCTGCTTGTCGTGACCACAAACCGCAAGCTGTAAGTTATTGAGGCGCAGCATTTTCGCATTTCCTGCTTCACCCATTGCCGTAGATGAGCGATTCTATCTCGGGATTCATCTCGTTTGTCTCATTTATTCTCACCATAATTTTTATCGGTTGATATTTGGGACAATCGGGGAATTTTTAAACTGAAATCGCTCGCAACAGCCAAAAAATTTGCACCCAGGAGTTCGCTACACATTCTCATCATGAAATTCCTACCTTATTTCCTTTCGCTGAGTATTTTCCTAGTCGCGTGCGAAGACACCGAGGATCGTTTCGGTTTCAGTACGCCTTCGGATATGGCGAAAGAGGGAGACGGCATCAAGAGCATAACCATAGACCTTGGCCGGAGTGTCACCTCAGGAACGACCATAAGCTACCTCGTCAGTGGGTCGGTATTTCTTGGCGGCGACTATGAAATACGCAATCCTGGTAGCGTAAGTTCATCAACGTTCGTTGCGCAAGTCAAGAGTGGGGAGTCTAAAGCAACTCTTTCGATCGAATTGATTGATGACGATCACGTCGAGCAGGAAAATGAATCCATCTATTTCCAAATAACAGGCAGCTCGGATACTGATCTAAACGAATCTCTTAAAAACAACCAATATGTGCTGGAGATAGAAGACAATGATACGGCACCGACGAACGGGCTGCAGGTAGACCTATCGTGGAAAACCGGTGAGGGAAAAAGTATTAGCACCGCAAACTTTGACCTCTACCTGGCGAAGAATGTTGAACTCGCAACCAATGGACAGCTATTGGAATTCGAACTGTTTGACAACCCTAAAAGCACTAATACCACCGGATTCGAAAGTATTGTGCTGCCACAGGATATCACGGATGAGGTATACTACGTAATTATAAACTTTGTGGAAGGGACTTCCCCTGCGGATGTATTTCTGCATATGAGCCAGGGAAGTCAACATGGAACGGCCTCAGGCCATGTAAATACGGACTATATCGGAAAGAGTGTATACTATGGACCGATCTCAAAAAATGGAAATACATTTAGTTTTAGTTTCCGTCCGTAACTTCGCAGCGAAAAAATTATCGTCCTCCGAAAGGATTCAACGAAGAAAGGGCGCGTTTACCACCTCCCATTTTATTCATCGTCTTCATAAGCTTGCGCATATCGCCGAATTGTTTCAGAAGCTGATTCACTTGCTGAATGGACGTACCACTACCGGCAGCAATCCTATTCTTTCTGCTGCCATTCATAACCTCCGGATTTTCACGTTCTTCAGCTGTCATTGATCGTATGATTGCCTCAATTGGCTTGAAAGAATTATCGTCAATATCAACATCCTTCATGGCCTTTCCCATTCCTGGTATCATTCCCAGCAGGTCTTTCATATTGCCCATCTTCTTCACCTGCTCCAACTGTGAAAGGAAGTCATTGAAGTCAAATTGATTTTTTCTGATCTTTTTGCTGAGTCGCGCTGCTTCGTCCTGATCAAAAACTTCCTGAGCTTTTTCAACGAGTGATACAACGTCACCCATGCCCAGGATCCGGCTTGCCATACGATCAGGATAGAAACGATCGAGGGCTTCCATCTTTTCACCAAGGCTCATGAATTTGATTGGCTTGTCCACTACCCTTCTGATTGAAAGGGCCGCACCGCCGCGAGTATCACCATCCAGTTTGGTGAGCACCACGCCATCAAAATTCAAACGGTCATTAAAAGCCTTTGCAGTATTGACCGCATCCTGACCCGTCATTGAATCGACGACGAAAAGTGTCTCAGAAGGATTGAGCGCCGACTTCAATCGTGCGATCTCATTCATCATCTCTTCATCCACCGCAAGTCGACCTGCCGTATCGACAATAACGACCTTGTGATTATTTTTCCTTGCATGCTCAACAGCTGCTTTTGCGATCTTGACAGCATCCTTATTTTCAGGTTCTGCATAAACTTCGACACCAACCTGCTCACCCAACACTTTCAGCTGATCAATAGCCGCTGGTCTGTAAATATCACACGCCGTTAATAACACGCTACGTCCTTGCTTCTTGAGATAGTTGGCGAGTTTGCCTGCGAAAGTTGTCTTACCAGAACCTTGCAAACCCGATATCAGAATAACGGCGGGATTACCTTCGACCTTAATATCTTCACTTTGTCCGCCCATCAACGCGGTAAGCTCATCATTAGTGATCTTGACCAGTAACTGACCGGGGGATATAGCCGTGAGCACGTCCTGGCCCATCGCTTTTTCCTTTATATCGTCTGTTACCTCTTTCGCTACCTTATAATTGACGTCGGCATCGATCAGTGCCTTGCGGATCTCCTTGATAGTGGTGGCAACGTTGATTTCCGTGATCCTTCCCTGACCCTTCAGCGATTGAAAGGCTTTCTCCAGCTTAAGACTTAAATTATCGAACATGGATCCTTAATTTTAATGATTCCTTCAATTGACAAGGCGGCAAAGTTAAGCCCCATAACGCTAAAGTAAAAGTGGAATAATTTGTTCCCGGACCCTCTTTTTTAACACCTGTGAAACATGTTGCATAGCCTCCTGCTCACCAAGACCGTCGGCTACAAGAGTGACAACTGCAGTTGCGCCCAGCTCAGCGAGAGGTTTCGGGTCGAGCTCATTCTTTCCGGCGATGATGGCCAGTCGCTTGTGATTTTTCTTCGCCAGGTCGGCTACGCCCTTTACGACTTTGCCCGAAAGGGTTTGACTATCAACTTTGCCCTCTCCAGTGATTACAAAATCTGCGCTTTTGATCTTTTCTTCCAGGTTAGTGAACTCAGCGATGAAGTCCATTCCGCGCCGGATTTTGATGGAAGCAAATGCTTTAAGGGAAGCTGGCAAACCTCCGCCGGCGCCGGCACCTGGAAAATTGACGCGGATTGGACGGATTGCACGGATTTCACTGATTGCATTGACTAGATTGTTTTTCTCCAGGATATTTTGATAGTGTTTAAGCCCGTTGTCGAGCTCCCTCACCATCTGTTCATCTGCTCCTTTTTGAGGCGAGAAAACATAGGCGGCTCCATTCGGACCGTGTAAAGGATTGTCCACGTCGCAGAAAATCGTAAAGTTCACCTGCGCAAGGCGTGGATGAACTCCCGACGAATCGAAGGATTGGATATGAGCTAGGTTCTGGCCGTTGCCAGCAAGTCTGTTGCCTGAAGCATTATAAAAAACTACACCTAAAGATTCAGCCATTCCCATTCCGCCATCGTTGGTGGCACTGCCGCCGACACCCATGATGATTTGGTCAACTCCACTATCCAGCGCGTGACGGATCAAATCTCCAGTTCCTAATGTGGTAGTAAAAAGGGGATTACGTTCGTCCTTTTTTAAAAGCTGCAACCCTGAGGCGGTTGCCATTTCAAGGAAAGCTATTCTGCCATCCTTGGAGATTCCATATTCCGAATTGATTGTCCGTGCCAACGGATCGCGTACCGGGATTCTGACCATCGTGCCGCCGCTGAATGTTGTCAGAAGTTCACACGTACCTTCTCCTCCATCGGCCAACGGCAGGGCTACTATTTTAAATGATCCGTGCAACCTTAGTTCTTCCGAAACAATATCACACACCTCATGTGCAGAAAGTGATCCTTTGAATTTATCCGGTGCGATTAGAATGGTCATTAGTTGAGTTAGAAGTTAGGAGTTAGAAGTTAGAAGTTAGAAGTTAGAAGTTAGAAGTTAGGGCATGGGTGTGGGTGTGAGGTGCTAATAACGTGTGTGCATCTGGCTCAAACTCATAACCTAGTTTCTAAATGGTATATAGACGAAAACTTCTCCTGATTCGAACGATGAACGACCTTCGGGTAACTCCAGGAATCCGGTAACGTTCTTAAGGTTCGCAAAATCGCCGGAACCTCCACCGGGATCAGGATATGCCATAAGTTTTCCGTTTTCCACTTTTACATTCACTTGAAGAAAGTAAGTTAGACCTTGAGGACCTTTAAAATCTTTTGCCAGCACGGCGGAACATAGCGCCACATCCACTTTCATACTTTTGAGAATCCACGGTCTGATGTACCTGTAGAAACACATGTATGTCGACACCGGGTTGCCTGGCAGCGCAAAAACCGTAACTCCTTTATCCGACGCACCGAACCAAAACGGTTTACCAGGACGCTGATTCACACGATGAAAAAGCTTACGAACTCCTATCTCTTCCAACACCGCAGGCACATAATCAAACTTTCCTTTTGAAACTCCGCCCGACAAGATGATCACTTTAGAAGTCTCGGCGATTTTTTTCATCGCGGTTACCATCTTGTCTTTATCATCGGGCAAATGGTGCAATGTTGCGTTCCATCCCAGCGTTTTCATTGCAGCCTCAATCGCGTAACTGTTTGACCTCCGCACTTGTTGCATACCAGGCTGAGCGTCTATCTCCACCAACTCGTCACCGCTTGATATCACCGCTGTCGTCGGAAAAGCAAAGACATTGACGTTCCGTTTACCAACGGCAGCAAGCACAGCTATTTCTGCAGCGCCCAAAAGCATCCCCGCTCCGAGCAACGAACTGCCCTTTTTTGCGTCCTGCCCCTGAGTATGAATGTTCTGACCTTTCAAAACCTTTTCCTTTATCCTGGCGGTACCGTTCGATATTTCCAGATGTTCGTACGGCACTACTGCGTCTGTACCATCCGGCATTATAGCACCAGTCATTACCTCGAGGCAATTATCTGAACTCTTAAGACCGTTTCTGACAGCACCAGCGGCCTGTACGCCCTCGACTGCAAACTCCCGTCGACCCTGTTCCCACGAGCTGAATTGTACGGCGATCCCGTCCATTGTGACACGGTCACAGGGAGGAAGATCGCGATCAGCTACTACGGTCTCGGCGAGGACTTTATTTATTGCCAAATCAAAACTTACCGTTTCAATAGCAGGTACACAGAGATGTTTGAAAACAATCGAACTGGCCTCCCCTACGTTTACCATTTTATTATTTTTAAATTTGTTGGATACCAAGGTACATGAGTAAAAAGAAATTCACACACATTGATGCATCGGGAAATCCTACGATGGTTGATGTTTCAGAAAAAAAGATCACAAAACGAACTGCCAAAGCACAAGCTACAGTCAACGTCGGCAAAGATATCATTGGCCTTATTCAGGGCAACGAGCTGATCACCAAAAAAGGACCGGTGTTTCATACGGCCATCATTGCGGGTGTTATGGGCGCAAAGAACACTTCTTCATTGATTCCTTTTTGTCATCCGTTGGGACTGGAGGACTGCCAGATAAAAATCAACGTGAAGGGAAATTCAATCATAATTGACAGCATAGCCACGATCACAGCAAAGACAGGTGTAGAAATGGAGGCTCTTACGGCAGTAACGGTAGCTGCGCTTACTGTATACGATATGTGCAAAGCATTATCCCACAACATTATCATAGAGGAGATCAAGCTCATGGAAAAGACCGGTGGCAAAAAGGATTTCAAACGATAAGTTCCGTATGACATTTCGCCGAAGAGTATACCTCACGCTTGATCCCACCGAAAAAGGTGGAATTGCGGAACGGATTTTCGAAATCCTGCTTATCCTAATAATTGTGCTGAACATACTTGCCATCATTTTCTCATCGGTAAAATCCATCGATGAAAAGTATGATGGCTATTTCAGGGACTTTGAAATTTTCTCTCTGGTATTTTTTACGATTGAATACATCGCGCGCATCTATTCAATTGTTGAAAAGCCAGAATACAGTGATCCAATAAAAGGCCGGCTGAAGTATGTCACGACGCCGCTCGCTCTCGTCGATCTGTTTTCTTTTCTTCCCTTTTACTTAGCATTCCTGCCAGTCGACCTACGGTTCCTCCGGATCTTTCGACTTATGGCATTGTTCCGGATGTTTAAGATCGCGCGTTATCTTCATGCGCTCAATATCTTTAAACGTGTACTTGTTGAACGGAAAGAACAGCTGGTATTAAGTTTTCTTTTCATCCTGTTTATTCTCGTCATTATTTCTTTTGTAATGTTCTACGTTGAAAATGCGGCACAGCCTGATAAGTTCAGCAGTATTCCGGCAACAATGTGGTGGGGTATTGCAACACTTACAACGGTAGGGTACGGCGACATGGTTCCAACTACCGATTTGGGTAAATTTCTTGGCGGGATCTTCGCGATTGCTGGAGTTGCACTGCTCGCGCTACCTGCCGGTATTTTGTCTTCTGGATTTTTTGAATTGTTGCACGTCGATCGCGATAAGGAAGGAAAAGGAAAAAAATGTCCTCATTGTGGGAAGGATATTCATGAGTAGTTTGAGTGCCTTCCTCATCAACTGTCATCCTGAGCGCCTTCTCGTTTTCATAAACCTTGCTCACCTGAAATGGAAGCACGCGTGTGCTTACAAAGTGTGACGTCCTCTCGCGAAGGACCTGCCAAACGTCAAGGACGGGTTTTATTCCATGGTTTGATGATGAAGCAACCGCTCTGAATGTCAGCGTTAACGGAGAGAATTCTACTGATCATACAAAATCGTCAGCACCACCCTTCTGTTCTTCGCCTTGTCTTCCTCAGTTTCATTCTTATTCAATGGCTCTTTCATTCCTTTTCCGTCCGCTGCGATTCGTTCCGTGTCAACTCCTTTTTCAACCAGGTAATCTTTGAGTGTCTGGGCCCTGTTGATAGATAACCTTTGGTTGAATTTTTCTGATCCCACATTGTCTGTGTGTCCCACCAGCTTGATCTTCAGCTCGGGATTATCTACCAGGGCCTTTGCGAGCTCATCAAGGTAATCTGTTGTCTCCTTATCCAATGACGTGCTGTTGAATTCAAAATTGAAATGCAGTGTCGCCTTTTCAAGCACCAACGGCTCATGTTTCACATTACCTGCATTAGCGGCCGTGATCACCGAGTCCCGCTTCTGCTTGAGCCTTGAACTCATATCTTCCTTCTTTGCCGTAGTTTTTACTTTTGAGGTATCTGTCACTGGTTTAGGCGTTGGTGGTTTCTTCACTCCTACCGTTGCACCCAATTTTTTCCCAGCAGGCTTTTGGCCCGTCTGATTCTGTTCCGACTTTGGATCGTTACGATTTCCTTTTTTCTTCACGACAAGTTTCCGAAGTGCAATGCCGATCTCAAATGCGCCGGTGTTGGCCACATTATCAGGTGTTACTGGGAAATCATAGGTGAAGCCGAGAGAGAATACCTCGTTGTGATACTGGAAGCCCAATATTCCGGATCTTCCAAAAGCAAGCTTTGCTATAAGGTCCACATGCGGTGTTTCTTTCCTCGCATTGGGTTCCAGGTCACAACGAAGAACTGCACCCGCATTGACTACATTATTCGCGGCGCTGCGCGTGTACAAGATCTCCGGATAAATTGCCATGTTTCCTCTTTGATAGATACGAAAGCTGAATTCCGCCACCGATGTTGTGTTCAACTGGCTTGCCGGGTCGAGAAAGGAATCTTCGGGTTTGTTGATATCAAAGAATGAAAATCCCAATCGTGCGATCGTGTTGCCCAGCTTATCCGTTTGTTGCCAAAAAAGTCCTGCTGCAAATGTCATAAAACCATTTGTTAGCTGACCGAGATTCTCTCCAGATGAAATGGACTCATCAAAGCCGCGGTCGGGAATGTATTGCGACCCGGTATAAAGTCCATCGAGATTGAACTTGCTTGTTTTGTAAAGTGCTCTTACCCCTAGCGATACACTTTGAAATTTTGCGACATCGACATTGACTGCATACGACAAGCCAACCTCCTGTGTATTGAATATTCCGGATTTTCCTGAGCGGTCGTCCAGGAACGAAAGTCCGACTCCCGACCAGCGGCCGCCATTTTTTTTCACCAAAGGATAAGAAATATTGAGGCTATTGCTGCTTAAATGAAAGCCGCCGTCAGTACCTTGATTTCGATAGACAAAGCCTAGCGAAGCATAATCAGAGCTTGCAACCAATGCAGGATTAATACGCTGTGGAGTAAAGTTATATTGGCTGAACTGGAAATATTGCGCATTAGTCTGACTTGCCAGGCTCACGAACAACCCGGCAATAATCCACTTCACTAACGGCTGGCTAACGGACCAGAACAATCGAACCTGTATCCTTACCATTCAATAAGATTCTATCACCTGAAGGTACTTCTCCCTTGACTTTCCAAAAATAGACTCCGGGTGGTTGCTTTGTTCCATTTCTTGTACCATCCCATCCTCGCGCCATTGCATCGGAAACATCGGCCGTTTTATATACCAGACTACCTTCACGGTTGTAAATGCTGAACACAAAATCCTTTACCGCTGGCATTCCATATAACTTCAATTCATCATTCTTACCATCTTCGTTGGGAGTGAACAAGTTTGGTATAAAGCCGGCGCCTTCTACGATAATGTTAACGGTAGCCTTATCCATACATCCTACTGAATCGTAGCCGGTCACAGTGTATAACGTTGTTACTGCGGGAGACGCAATAGGATTGGATATGTTTGCCTGGCTGAGACCGGTTGCCGGCGTCCATTCATAAGTGGACGCTCCCGAAACACTCAGCTGGACTTCATCTCCTTTAAGAATCTTGTAGTTGTCATCCATAAGTTGCAGTTCAGGTTGACTTATTTTCACGGCGGTCTTACGAGTAAGTTTACAACCCTGGGGGTTTGACATTGTTACAAACACGGAGTCAGGGCCTGTAACTTTGTAGTTGATCGAACTCGCCGTTCCAAGATTACCCTTCGCCTGACTGGTCCATTGAATGTTGTTCCAACCCGATTCAACAGTGAATTGAATATTTGCATCCATGCAGCTGTACTTGTCAAGAAAATCAATTTTGGAAGTATCGTCGTTGATCTTTACTGTCCAGGCTTTCAGGGCCGAACAGCCGGTCTTAGCCGGATCAAAGTAAAAGACAGTATCCTGACCTGCGACCTGCAGGTTGTATTCACTGTGGATTCCCAGAAATCCTTTTGAAAAAGAGAACCACAACGCATCGGGTGGCGAGGAAAGAGTAAACTGTTCTTTGCTGCAAGCTTCAAGGGTTTCGGTTTGCACATTGGCACAGGTAACGCTTCCTCCGATACATAATCCTCCGGCATGCAAAGAGTTATCCACGGCCTGCACTGAAAAGTTCAAACCTGTGATTGACACATCCTTCAGCAATCTGAAATTGTCCGTTCCATTATTGCCATGGCTGACGTTAAGCCTACGCTCGTTCAAAAGATCAAAAGCACCGGCCTGGTAAAATGAATTTCCTTCAAGGTGTAGATCGAATGTCAATGACACCACGGGAGTGTGATCATCCGTACTTTTTTCCCAATAGACAAAAACGCGATCATAAACCGATACAGCGATTCCTTTTTTAGGGATGCCAGGGGCAAGATTTTTTTGAGCGGGACGGTTTTCATAGAACACCAGGTTGAGCTGATCATCCTCTATGACCTGGACTAAATCAAGATCACCATCGTGTTCCGCGTCTCCAAACTGTTGATTGACCAAATTATTCGAATCGAGTATAACAGAGTCGATTCCGTATTGAATAATGTTTGAAGTATTACCTGCGACGTTCCTTCCCATGTAATGCACGTCAACCACTCCGTCTGAATTAAAATCCGCTGCTAATAGACGGGGTTCATGAAGACCGTAGAGATAACTTTTCGCAGCATAAACCCCGTCATTACTTTCGTATAAAGTTGATTGAAGTAAGCTATTATTATCCTTGCTCATCAATAATACATCAAAGGTTCCGTCTGAATTAAAGTCGGCTGATGTAGTGGCTCCAGCACGTTGTGAAGGGAGATAAGATTTGAAGTAAAGTCCACCTTGATTGATGAGAAATCCAGATGTTGATGTATTTGGTGCTGTTATCCCGCTAAAAAATATATCCATTCTGCCGTCGATATTTCCATCGACAATTTCCATTGAGGCGACATTGATCAGCAGGGTATCATGAGCTATTTTCCACACCAGTTCACTCTCCTGTTTCAATATCCTTAAATGAAAATTCCCGCCTTCTACTCCACTTACGATCCACTCCGGTCGGGCATCGTTATCGAGATCGGCGGATTTGATCAATGAGAATGAAGGTGCTGCAATTACTTTCTCTTCAAACTCGAATGAACCAAGATTGAGATAGACCACTGTGGAGGGAACGCCATTTTTTTCGCCCGATACGACTACATCCATCCTGTTGTCATGATTGTAGTCCATCAACATGGAACAGCTGACAGAGATTATTGATTTCTTCTTAGCATGCAGCAGAGGTGTCGTTACAGTATCCCCTTTCACAAACTGAAAATAACTTTTGTTCGATTGTGCTTTCGAAAATAAAAGTATGTCAAGCAGACCATCGTTGTCGAGATCGACCCAGGTTGGCTGCGACGTCAGAATTGTATCGGGCAATTGAATTTCAAATTGCTTTTGAAATTGCTGCGCAAATCCATTCAAGCCTGTCAGCACAAGAAGCGATATCGCGAGTAACTTTTTCATTTCACCGGTTCACGTTAACTTTTTGGATCTGGAAAGTGAGCGGTATTGACATCTGGCTCGGAACTGGTTTTCCATTCAACGTCGCTGGTTTCCATAACGGCATATTTTCAATGAGTCGCCGCGCTTCTTTTTCAAACGATTCACCCAGCGACTGTTTAATTGCAATTTTTTCAGGCTTACCCTCCGTGTTCACAACAAATGAAACAGTTTCCACTCCTTGTATGGAGTCTTTAAGCGCTTCAGTGGGATAAACCAAATTTGAATTAAAATAAGCATATAGATCAGAATATCCGTTCAGGGGTTCTGCCTGAACATAAATATCTTCTGCAAGTTTCTTTTCCGTTGCTTGTGGCAGCTTCTCCTGTTGATTCGCAGACAAAGATTCTACTGCGGATTTTTTAACAACCTTTGGCTCTTCTTTTTGGGGTGATGTAGCGACCTGCTCGTTCGAAGGTACTGGGTCAGAGGGTTTCGCTGGTACGTTTTGCGCATCCTCGATAGTAACATTCTTTGGTTGTTCAACTTTTTCAGCAGGATAATTGAAAATTAGCCAGGCGACAACACCTGTGAGAGCAATTGCCGGAGCCACCCACTTAAGATAACGATACCTGGGTTTGCTCGCCACCAACTTTTTATCTGCCATAAGGCGATCGAAGTCCATGTAACTCCGTATTTCTTCATCCGATAGTTGTGGCCGCTGTTCCATTATTTTAATTTTTTGCTTCATCTTGGTTTCAAGAAAAGTTTTTTCATTTTTTCAAGTATCCGGTAAACCCTCACTTTAGCATAGGTCTCTGAAATACCGAGAATATCACCAACTTCCTTAAAGGGCCGTTGTTCAAAGAATCGAAGTTCAATTATCTGCAACTCGTTTACAGACAATTTCTGGAGTATTGAAGGAAGTCGTTGGCGCAAATCCTCCAATCGTGTTTCAGACGTGAGCTCTTCGTAGAGATGGTCAACCATTCCTTCCTCCATTGTGACAAGACGATACCGTTTGTTTTTGCGAAAGAAGTCATTGCACTCATTGAGTGCAATCCTGAATAACCAGGCAGAAAAAGGTAACCCACGAAACGAAAATTTATTTATGTTCAGCAATGCTTTTAAGAACACTTGCGACGTTATATCCGCAGTTAGTGCTTTATCACCCACACGATGATGCACAAAGAGGAATATTCGCTTAAAATACTTTTCATACAAGGGTCTAAATGCTTCTGAATCAGCTTGTGATTTCAGAATCAATGATTCTTCGTCGTTGATCTCATTTTTGTACTGAATATTTTCTTTTAACACGAATGATTCTTTTAACATGTTGAAATTCAACTCCTAAATGCAGAATTCCCAAAAAGATACAGCAGATTAAAAATTAAATGTTCTGCGGGCAGATTTTAAGTAATAATTTTTATAGCGATCTTAGCGTATTGGCTTTAAACAATGTTGGCTTATGAAAACAGTTAGTAAAATTCAAATTAATCCCATACATCGCGGCTTACTCATCGCGCTGATAGCCGGATTTACAGTGGCTGTCGTTATTGTTTCGACGGTGGTCATCGTAATAGGATGACAAATAGAAAAGGCCCCTCGACAAACTCGAGGGGCCTTTTTCTTTACTGTCAATTTTATCTTAAGCTTTCATTGCCATTTCCGGACGAGCGGACACCCACTCTTCGCCATCTTCAAATACTTCCTTCTTCCAGATAGGCACTTTTTCTTTTAAAGTATCAATAATATACTGGCATGCTTCAAACGAATCCTTGCGATGCGGAGTGGATACTGCAATAGCAACAGATACTTCCCCAGGCCTTAATGTTCCGATCCGGTGGCTTACTGCCCAACCCAACAAGGGCCATCGGTGTGAAGCATCATCAATTATTTTCCTGATTTCAGCGACTGCCATAGTTTCATAAGATTCGTATTCGAGCCATACCACATTTTTTCCGTGGGCATTGTTGCGAACCGTTCCGACAAAAACATTAACAGCTCCGGCGTTTAAGCTCGAAGCTGTATCAATAACTTTCTGAACATCGATGTGCTTCTCGGTTATTTTAATCATGACTTCTTGGGTTGGTTGAACAAAATATTGATGGGTAATTGAAGGTAAATAATTAGTGTTCAAATCACAAAAGAAATTACATCTAACCACCACTTACGGGTGGAATCAGGGCTATTTCGTCCGTAGGTTGTAGGACGCGGTCATCGTCGGCATAGTCATTGTTGACCGCCACAAAAAGGGACTTGAGTCCTGCTAGCTCCGGAAACCTTTCGCTCAGCTCCTCCTTCAATTCTCCGACAGTTGTGCCGCGGATCTCAATTATTGTGTCCTTTCCGCCCAAAAGGTCCTTTGTTATGCCAAAAGCCCTGATTTTAAACCGATTCATTTTCTTTCGTCTTTATAATAATGACAACGCGGAATTCGCGTCATTCATCACAATTCAAGGCAAAATATCCCACAATTCCTTATTCGGACAAGCCGTTTCTGTGTTAATTACTGACAGAATACCGCCAACGGCTAATGGATAACCTCCGGCGGTGATTATATAAAGAGTAACCTTTCCTACCTTTGTTCAAGAGACTATTTTAATGGTGAATACCCTTTTTGACAATCATGGACGTCCGATAAACTACCTGCGGCTAGCGGTCACCGACCGTTGTAACCTCAGGTGTTTTTATTGCATGCCGGAGGAAGGCATTCGCTATATGCCCAAAAAAGACCTGTTGACATTCGAGGAGAACACACGTCTCATTTCGATAATGGCATCAATGGGGATAACCAAAGTTCGGTTGACAGGGGGCGAACCTTTTGTGCGGACCGATCTTATGAAACTCATCCGCAACATCGTGGAGATCCGTGGTGTCCGTGACCTTCACCTCACAACCAATGGTGTGCTCACCGCGCCACATATTCCGGAATTAAAAAAACTCGGAATAGCTTCCGTCAATCTCAGCCTCGATACATTAGACAAGCAACGATTTTTCGTTATCACACGCCGGGATGTGTTCCAACCTGTGATGGAGACCCTTCGTCTCCTGATAGAAAATGATATCGCCGTAAAGATTAACGCGGTGGTAATGGATGGGAAAAATATTGATGACATCGTACCACTGGTAGAGCTGACCAGGAACGACAACGTGGACGTTAGATTCATTGAGGAAATGCCGTTCAATGGTGAGGGGAATCACTATCCTACCCTTGTGTGGAACTACAAGAAAATAATCGACCATATCAAAGAACATTATCCGGCTCTGCACAAGATACCTGACCCACAATTTTCAACATCATACAATTACCACATTCCCGGATACAAAGGAAATCTCGGAGTGATCGCAGCTTTTAGCAGGACATTTTGCGGCACCTGTAATCGCGTTCGGGTTACAGCACAGGGGACTCTGAAGACGTGCCTTTACGACGATGGTGCTTTAGACTTACGGCAATTGCTCAGGACAAGCAAAGATGACAGCATGATCGTTGAAAATCTAGTCAGGGTTCTTAATTCCAGGGCAAAGGATGGCTTCGAGGCAGAAGCAAAGCGACAGAATCATACTCCCGTTTCTGAGTCCATGTCGACGATTGGAGGATAGTAGCAAGTTAGTCCATGGTCCATAGTCCATGGTCCATAGCAGCCCAACCACCATCGACTATCGACTATCGACTATTGACCATTCGACAAACCTTCCTATTTTGCGGCTTCAATCGTTTCGCCGCATGAAAAAAATCGATTTTGTTAAAGATGTGCTCCCTCACTGTATCGCAATAGCAGTATTCCTGATCGTTACATTCTCCTTCTTCAATCCCGTTTTTCTGGAAAACAAGGCACTGAATCAGCAGGATATTCAGCAATGGGAAGGCTCGTCAAAGTCAATGCGTGATTATCGTGAAAGAACTGGTGACGAACCGTTGTGGTCAGAATCGATGTTCAGCGGCATGCCTGGTTATCTGGTTAGTGTCGAGTGGGGAAACAAAGCAGTTGGTTATCTGAAAAGTGTTCTGGCGTTCAAGCTTCCACACCCGATCTGTAACATCTACCTCGCATTTTTATGCTATTATATCATGTTATGCGCTTTTGGCATCAGACCTTATCTCGCTATAGCCGGGGCTCTTGCCTTTGGGTTGTCATCTTATATGATCATTGGACTTAGCGTTGGACACAGTTCACGCATTGGGGCCATTGCATTCATGCCGTTAGTGATGGCCGGAATTCACCTTGCATTCACTGACCGGCGAATATTAGGCTTTGCTGTAACCGCAGCAGGCCTTGCGTTGCACTTTCGCGAGAACCACCTTCAAATGACATATTATCTCCTGATGATCGTGGTCGTCTATGGTCTGATACAGCTTATACTATTTGTTAGAGCTAAAAAAGCAGTCGATTTTGCCAAATCAATTGCAGTATTGATCCCGGCAGTATTAATAGCAGTAGGAACTTTCTTCGGCCCCATGTGGGCGATCACGGAATACACTAGTTACTCACGGGGGAAATCAGAACTTACTTCAACACAAATCAATGAACAATCAGAAGGTGTCGGAAAAACTTACGCCTTTCAATACAATTATGCTATCCTGGAACCTATGACATTACTGATCCCAAACTTCTATGGAGGAAGCAGCGGGAATTTTTTGGTGTCGGATCAGGAAAGCAACGTCTATAAAGCACTCGCCCGCTCAAAGGATGAGCAACTGGCGAATCAATTGATTAACTACACATCGGCGTACTGGGGACCTCAGACACCTGTTCCTTATTATGCTGGCGCTATCGTTGTCTTCCTGTTTGTATTGGGAATTGCTTTTGCCGAACAAAAATACGTGTGGTGGCTGGCACCAATAGTTATACTCGCTGTCATGATGAGCTGGGGAAGTAATTTTGCCGGTTTCAACTACGTTCTATTCGACTATCTTCCGGGATATAATAAGTTCAGGTCAGTAACCTTTACCGTTGTCATGGTCATTTTCTCCATGTCGCTATTGGGATTGCTTGGTCTGGAAAAAATAATGACAACCGGCTTGACCAAAGAAAGCAAAACAAAACTTCTCGTGGTGTTTGGTGCAACGGGCGGTATTTGTCTTTTGTTCGTTTTTGTTCCAGGCATATTGAGCTTTATGAGGGAAGGTGACGAGCAACATCCGGCCTGGTTCATGAGCGCATTGGTAGAGGATCGCAAGGCTCTGCTGCGTAGCGACGCATTCCGGTCTCTTGTTTTTATCGCCATAGCTTTCGGAGCAGTCTATTTTGAGCTATGGAAAAAGGTTTCTCCATTGGTATTTTATTTGTTGCTGATTATCCTTGTCACGCTTGACATCGCGATTGTTGACACCCGTTACTTCACCAAGGACAATTACAAACGCAAGCGGGAAAGCGCGGCCTTCCCCATCACAGAGGCGGATCAGGAGATCCTAAAAGACACGTCGTATTATCGTGTTTACAATATCGACCCGCAGGAGGGCGCGTTCCTTGAGGCACGCACATCGTATTTTCATCACTCCGTTGGAGGATATCATGGCGTAAAACTAAGACGTTATCAGGACCTGTACGATTCATGTTTGTACCGTCAGACTTTTGAATTGTATCAAGCTCTGCGGGCAGGTAGCACCGATTTCAGCAGGTTAGGAGCTATCAATATGCTGAACATAAAGTATATGGTCTACGGACCTCAGCGGGATAACCTCTTACCCAACCCATCGGCTAATGGAAATGCGTGGTTTGTCAACGAGATTGTTCCGGCAAACACACCAAACGAAGAGCTGGCCAAAGTGTGCGCAATAAATACGCGAAATTCAGCCGTCGTCAACAGCAGTGAGTTTAAGGTTGAAAATTTCTCATATGACAGCACCGCGACGATCACATTAACAGAACATGCCCCGAATTTATTGAAGTATCAAAGCACATCCCAGACGAACGGACTTGCTGTGTTTTCGGAAATCTATTATCCTAAAGGATGGGTTGCAACGATTGATGGCAAGGAAGCCCAAATACTCAGAGCGAATTATGTCTTGCGTGCTTTGCAGGTTCCTTCAGGAAATCATACCATTGAATTCAAGTTTCAGCCTAAGCCTTACGTGATAGGAAACAAGGTCACTACTGCATCATCGTGGTTACTGATCGTGGTGGTTCTTGCGAGCATAGGCTGGACGTTGAG
>DATHIE010000402.1:0-2431 GCA_035316905.1 Chryseolinea sp.
GGCTTCCTCGTCCACTGGATATACGACGACCTGGAGGCAAATCCCGGCGAGTTTGCCACCAGTGTGTTGAATAATGGATGGCAAGTCATTTGTGTGGTAGGGCTGAACTTATTGTACTTCGAATACGCCCTACCATTTGTCACGTCCTTAAAAATCAACCGGGCTATTGTTGTCGTCTTCAGCATCATCCTTCACCTCGCAGTATTTGCGATAGGGCTTTACGCCTGGCGGGCACTTGGAATGCTGCTAAATGTTTACAACCCATTCAAGAATTACAACGGTGTTGGCGAGGAATTATATGCCAGTGTTCGTTTTATCCCTGGACCATTCCTTGTATTCGCCGTCTGTAAACTATTCTATGACTACACACAATTAAAGTACGAGGGCCAACAGGCGAAGCTTGAAAAGAAGCAGGCGGAACTGCAGTTCTTACGGTCACAGGTCAATCCGCATTTTTTGTTTAACACATTAAATAATATTTATTCACTTTCTCAATATCACCCGCAGCTTGTATCTGAATCTGTCCTGCGTCTGTCAAAGATCCTTCGTTACCTGCTTTATGAAACGAGCAACGAATTCATCACTATTGAAAAGGAAATAAAAATACTTACAGATTACATTGACCTGGAAAAACTGCGTTACAATGAGAATGTTACAATTGGTCTAAACTATGAAATCGACGAATTTTCCGAAATGATGCCACCACTTTTACTGATACCCCTTGTCGAAAACGCCTTTAAGCACGGCGTTTCAATAACCAGGGGGAAACGTTTTGTCGATGCGAAATGTGTTCTTCGAAAACGGCAATTGCACTTCGTTGTGAAGAACTCCAGTAACGCAGCCTCGGACGATAAGGAAACAAAAGATAACATTGGACTTTCAAACCTAAGGCGTCGGCTCGATCTGCTTTATAAGAATTTTGAGTTAATTACCGAACAGAAAGATTCAGTATTCACCGCCGTGTTAACGATAGATCTTTCAAGCCATGTCTAAACTCAAATGCATCATTGTTGAAGATGAGCCTCTGGCAAGGCAAATCATTGAAGGGTACATTTCACGGGTTCCTTTTCTTGAATTGCAGGGATCATATGAAGACGCTATTGATGCGCTGGACCATCTTAGGCGCGCTCAGGTTGACCTTATTTTTTTAGACATTCATCTTCCTGAAATAAAAGGAATAACCTTCCTAAAAACATTGGCCGATCCACCCGCGGTAATCATCACAACAGCATATCACGAATATGCATTGGAAGGCTTTGAACTGAACGTGGTCGATTATCTCCTCAAACCTTTTGAGTTCGAACGGTTCCTGACGGCAGTCAATAAGGTGAAAAAACAAAGATTACCAGAACACACAATTACCGAACCCCCTAAAGACTATCTCTTTGTCAACATTCAACTCAAAAAAGTTAAAATTCACTTTTCAGAGATTTTATATATCGAAAGTCAAAAGGAATACGTCAAGATTGTAACGCAGGATAAAGCTCATTTGACAAAGATGAGTACTCATGAAATTGAGCGTCTGTTGCCTGAAACTCTTTTCAAGCGCATCCATCGGTCTTTTGTCATTGCACTTGATAAAGTAGGCTCGTTTAATTCTGAAATGGTTGAGATCGAGGGAAAAAACATTCCTGTGGGGAGAGGGTATAAACACGTGCTGGACAAATTATGAATTGTGGGTGTGACTACGTCAATGGTTGTGATTTGAACAGCCTCAAACTTCAAATTCGGGCTGAAAAATTCATGGTTGACCCCGTGTATGCCCTCTTCGACCGATATTTCATGTCAGGTTGGGTGGTTTAGCCAATATTTTTATCTTTGCGCCCATTATTTTCAATCCTCCACTTCCGAACTTTGGAGCTGAGAATCCTGGTCCCGTGGTTTAATGCCCGCTGTAATTGTTTAAAGGCGGTCGTTAACGGGGCTGTGATTGGATAGGATTTACTTAATGGTCCCGTAGTTCAATGGATAGAATAGGAGTTTCCTAAACTTTTGATGGAGGTTCGATTCCTCTCGGGACTACAGCGCCCGCCGAAGTTTAGCTTTGGTGGGCATTTTTTTCATACGTTGTGAGAAGTATTGCTAGCGGTTACTGGCGGAGACTACTTTCGGGGCTACTTTTACTGAAGTCTTAAGTACCAATTCGCACAAAATCAAACACACGCCTTGCGAAACTCAGATTATCCGCATAAGTGACGCCCTTTTTGACGCAGTCAATTACTCCAAGGCCTGTTGCTTTTTTGACAAGATCGTCATCACATGAAGTAGTATAGAAAATTACTGGTATGTTATATGTCGATTTCAATTTTGTGTAAAACGTCAGTCCATCCATTAAAGGCATGTTTACATCCAGGATAATTAATTTCGGCAGATTTCCATTCAACCCTTCCAGAACACTAAAGGCGGCCGGACCATCGTGAGCAACAATTAT
>DATHIE010000403.1:0-7790 GCA_035316905.1 Chryseolinea sp.
TTACCAGTAGGTTAACAGGCATAAAAACCCCTGAACGGCAGCGCGCACAAGAAATTGGATTTAATGCTTAGTTTAACTACATTTTTCTAAGCGCTCCCGGGCACAATGGTCAGACTTTGCACTACTACTTTCTTGCTATTATTCAGTGCATTATTATATGCTCAGGAGTTTTCTATGTCCCTTGGTGTGTTCACGGGTCTGACGTCCACGTTTACCCTGGACGACGGAATCAGCAATGATCCAAGGTATGGGGCAGCTTACGGAGTCAAGTTTGCACCCATAGGAATGAATTTTGGGATGGATTACGAAGGATTTGGCTTCGTTCTTAGTCCGGGCATTGTCAACATAGGCCAAAACTTCTATGTGGTTAATACCAATGGCGGACAGGACGGGAAACGCGAAATAAATCTACAATACCTGAATATTCCAGCCGGATTTAAGATTCACATCATCAAGCTTTCATTCTTTAAAGTGAGCGGTGTGGTGTCCCTAAGCGCTGCCTACCTATTGGATGGCGAAGAAAAGGTAAGTCACACGGCAACGAAGTTGAAATTCCCGACGGAGGTGTATCCAATCTTACCTGAAAACTATATCGTTCAATACGACGGAGTTGTAGTTCCAGAGGTTAATAACTATATAATTTCAAGCAAGAGCGACTTTAAATCTCTTCAACTTTATGCAGCTGCGGGATTCCGATCGGACTGGGATATTAACAACCACTGGCGACTAACTTTTGACTTTCGTGTAAATTATGGACTGTATGATCCCCGGACCGACGAATACGTTGCAAAAGTCAATGCGCATCAAACGCTTTACGATATTCCTGGACAAAGAAGAGATCTGTTTCCGCAACTTTCTCTTGGGATTTCCAGATACATCGACATTGAAAAGAGTGATAAGGAAAGAAAGAAGAACCTGAAAGGAAGTTCGAAGAAATATAAGGAAAAACGGTATCCCTATCCGAAGCCGAGAAATTCAAAACCAAAAGGATAATCCACACGCTAAAATGCTTTCGCGGAGATCTTTCCTTCAATCAATAATACTTCTTGGTGGAGTGTCGACCGCGTTACGCGCCGGCGCAATTGAAAACAAGCGGACGATTATGACGGTAACGGGGCCTATAAGTGCTGACGTTTTGGGGACTACTCTGATTCACGAGCATATCCTTGTTGACTTTATAGGGGCGGCCTTGTACGACCCTCAGCGTTGGAATGATGACGATGTAGTAAAAAAGGTTCTTCCCTTTCTGAAAGAAGTAAGAAATGCGGGGTGCAAGTCCATGGTCGATTGTACACCTAATTTTCTCGGACGTGACGTATCTCTCCTCCAAAGGTTGAGCCGAGAATCAGGGTTGACTATTATAACTAATACAGGTTATTACGGAGGGTCGGACGAAAAATTTCTTCCACCGCAAGTGTTTACCGAATCGTCCTCTGAATTGGCAAAGAGGTGGATAGTCGAATGGGAAAATGGTATAGACGGAACAGGAATAAAGCCTGGGTTTATGAAGATCAGTGTCAACCCGGGCACATTGTCAAACGTATCTCAGAAGTTAGTAGAAGCGGCAGCCAAAACTCACTTGCAAACGGGCCTTACTATCGCGTCACACACAGGACCTGCTGTTGCAGCCTTTGAGGAGATTGAAATCTTGCGAAAGCAAGGTGTTTCTCCGGAAGCGTTCATCTGGGTGCATGCACAAAGTGAAAAAAATACCACCGAGCATGTTAGGGCTGTGCGCACAGGCATGTGGGTAAGTCTCGATGGTGTAAACGATTCGAACATTGCGCAATACACTGACATCCTTGCTCAATTGAAAAAGGAAAAATCCCTCCATAGGATTCTATTGTCACATGATGCAGGATGGTATGAACCTGGCAAACCTGATGGCGGCAACTTCAGGGGATATACTACGCTATTCAAACTTTTGCTTCCTGCACTAAGAGAAAAAGGTTTCAGTAAAAAAGAAATAGATCAACTTCTAATTGAAAATCCTAAGGAAGCATTCGCGATAAACGTAAGGAAGTTGAAGGGTTAAATCCTGAGAAGTAAATTATCCCATCTCACTCAAACTTTCGTTGTTAACAAGGTTCCTCATTGCACGAGCAAGCAGTTCAGCACAACTGACAATCTCAATCTTGGGATGATTAATCTCTTCTATAACGGTATCTGAGATGTACAACTTTTCCAGAGAAGATTTCTGAATTGAATCTAGTGCATTACCACTCAGTACACCATGCGTGCAATAGGCACGAACAGATTTCGCACCATGTTCGATAAGGACATCTGCCGCGGCGCATAACGTACCCGCTGTATCAACAAGATCATCAATCAAGACAATATTTTTGCCCTTCACATCGCCAATGATCTCCATGTGGGAAACCTGATTTGGTCTTAACCTTTCCTTATTGATGACGGCCATGTCCGCATCTATGAGCTTTTTGTATTGTTTGATCCGCTTTATTCCTCCGAAATCCGGACTACACAGGCACAGATTGCTGAGGCCAGAATTCTTTATATGGTCAACAAAGAGTCGAAGTGACGAGAGTGGATCAAGTGGAATTTTATAAAAACCTTCGATAGCATTGGTATGCAGATCAAGAGTGATAATACGGTCTGCGCCCATCAGCTGTATTATATCTGCAACAATTCTCGAAGAGATCGACGTTCGCTGAGCATCTCTTCTCTCCTGCCTGCTGTGAGGAAGATAAGGGATAATTAAAACCACTTCTTTTGCAGAGGATCTTCTTGCTGCATCCACAGTGAGGAGCATTTCAAAAAAACGCTCGTACGGCATATTAACCTTTGCCACCAGGAAAACTGCCTGGCCTCGTACGCTTTCATTAAATCGCACAAACAACTCGCCATCGGAAAATTTTTCAGTGAGTATCTGATGCAACGGCAGTTGTAGAACGTTTGCTATTTTTTGTCCCAGAACTGCAGCGGTTGACGTTGCGTAGAGCTTCATTCCTTCGATCTCTCCCATGATCCGAAAAGTTAGGTTACCCCTTGGTTAATTGAATCGGCTACAATTATACTTTTAGTTCTTCAATTTGGCTATTTCCGATCTGGATCAATAGCGCATAAAAAAAGCAATCTCTGGAAGTAACTCCAGAGATTGCACATATGAGATCGGAGTCGGTCCGATCAGCTGTAAGTTCTGTCATGAGAACGTTTTTCGTCCCATTCTTTGGTTGGACCAAAGTAGGTCGAATCCGTAGCATGAAGGTGTTTCTTCACTTCTTCGTCCACGAGCTCAATTCCAAGTCCGGGAGCGGTAAGAGGAACGGGCGCGTATCCTTTGTCGATGAGCTTACGCCCGTCAGTGGTTTTCACCAGTCCCTCCCACCAGGTCACATCAACGGAGTGGTGCTCTAACGCAAGGAAATTCTGTGTGGCTGCGGCGCAATGTACGTTTGCCATGAAGGATACAGGGGTTCCTGCCTGATGCATCGCCATCGCAATACCTTTTTCTTCAGCGTAATCTCCAATCCTTTTAGTCTCCAGCAAACCACCTGACGAAACCAGGTCGGGATGTATGATATCGACAGCATGAGCGTCGATCAGAGGCTTAAAGAATTCCAGAAGGAAAATATCCTCTCCCGTAAGCGTCGGTGTTTCCAGAGCTTCAGTTATTGTTTTGTGCTGTTCTGTGTACTGCCAAGGAACCATATCTTCAAGCCATGCCAGTCTGTATTTATCGAGTGCCTTGCCTAGCCGTATACAGTTGTTGACATCAAAGTGTCCGTAGTGATCGGTACACAGGGGAATTTCATAGCCTACCATGCCACGGACATGATCAACGATCTTAGCAAGTTCTTCTAAACCCTTTTCGGTAATCTGAATTCCGGTGAACGGGTGTCTGGTGTTGGCGTATGACATGTACCCACCTTGCCACTGGCTCGTTCCTTCCTTAAAAATATTGGGATTCACCAACGTACCTGGTATGTCACGAAGTTCTCCGATGGAGACATCCATTTTCAGCCATGTATATCCTTGCGTCTCTGTCCGGTATTTGATGAGTTTTAACTGTTCCTCCGGGCTCTTTGATTCCGGTGTATCTGCGTATATCCTTACCGTATCGCGATAACGTCCGCCGAGCAACTGCCAGGCTGGAACATTATATGCTTTTCCACAAAGATCCCAAAGTGCCATTTCAACCGCGCAAACACCGCCGGCTTGACGGGCCTGACCTCCAAATTGTTTTATTATCTTGAAAATCTTCTCGACGTTACACGGATTCTCTCCCAGTATCCGGCTCTTCAACATTAGAGCATATCTTGGATCGGCGCCGTCGCGAACCTCACCCAAGCCGTAGATACCCTGGTTTGTGTCAATCCTTATAATCGCAGTCCGGCCCATTACAGCCGTGACGCAATAGCGGAGATCGGTGATTTTTAAATCGGATGGGCTAGACGTCTTTTTTACTTTAGAAGTTGTCTGAGCAATTGTGTCTTCAATGTTGAGCCCCATTAGTCCAGCCATTGTAATTCCACCCAGCGCAGTTTTCTTTAAAAAATCACGTCTATTGTCTCTAGTCTCGGGACTGTCAATTTCTGCTTGTCTTGCGGCGGCCGCGGTGTTCTCCCGTTCCTTATTTTTGTGGATGATTTCCTGCAGTATACTTTTCATGATGTATAAGGTTTAGTATGATGATATTGTATTAAATGATTAATAGTTGTGCGCTTTCAAATAGTCATCCAACTCCTTTTTAGGCATTGGAAGTTTACCAGGATAGTTGTTGAGCCAGCTTAAGAAGTCCTGTTTGATTGCCGGTGTCCATTCGGTATCTATTTCACCTGCGAGATACTTCTTCTCACGGAGGCGCTGGTGTCCGAATTGATCACGAAGAGCAGTTACCTCGGCGGTAATAACAAGTTCGTCAGCAAGATGAGCTGGAATAAAAATGGTACCAAATTTTTTTGCCAGCACTACGTCGCCCGGTAATACCGTAGCACGCCCAACTCGGATCGGTGCATTGATGGACGTAAGCATCATCTGAAAAATAAAAGACGGGTCTGAGCCTTTTATCCATGCATTGAATCCTTTGATCTCCTCCAATCCTTCCTGATCTCTTACAGATCCATAGAAAATAACGCCACGCTGAGATTTCGCATAGATGGAATTTCCGAGGTTGTCGCCGATCAATGTGCCATCAGCAATCTTGCCGTAACCATCGGCGACGTATACATCACCCGGTGTAAGAATATCAATAGGCCAGGAGTTGGTTCCACCTTTCTGCGCTCTATTTTCAACTTTGCCTTGTTCCTTTACCTGATTCTGCAGGTCTGGTCTCAAAGGCATATACTGAGCTGTTACAACACGGCCAGTCATTGCACTATCGGGCCAAATCACTTGCCAATCCCCCTCGAACTGATTGTGATAGCCCTTACTTCGCAAAACACCCCATGCCTCTTCGACAGATATGTTTTTCAATCTTTTAAGAATAGCGTCCGACACTTTCGGTCTTCCGTCAGCAAAACGTTCCCCCTTCCATTCCAAGGTTAAGGCTTTAATGTATTCTGGAGAAGAACCAACTCGCTGTCCGAAAGAAGCGAAACATATCAGGACGAATGCTGAAATCAATAATCCTTTTTTTACCATTATATAATCAGGTTTAGTTTGAGTTTTAAAAATTTATATATGAGCTGGAATTAAGCATAAAACAACTAGATGAACAAAATACTTTTTTACCAAAGGAAGGAATCAGGTTTTGAATATCTAATGCGAAGTTTCCATGATTACGACGGTTATCTTAAGGACGAATAAGAGTTCCGTCTTTCTTTCTCACCTGCCAATTGGACTTGGTTCCAATCGGATACTTGGCCGCTTCTTTTTCATTTATATCTACGCCGAGGCCGGGCACTTCATTCACTGACATATATCCTTTATTCATCGTTGGGCACCCGCTAAATACCTCAAGCATTTTGTCGTTAAAACTCACCGCTTCCTGAATACCAAAATTCCATACGGCTAGATCGATGTGTGCATGGGCGGAGTGACCAACTGGTGATACATCGCCCGGGCCATGCCAGGCCGTCTTGATATTGAACCATTCACCAAGTCGCGCGATTTTCATTGCAGGAGTGATTCCACCGATCTGCGAAACGTGTACGCGGATGTAATCAAACCACTGATTCACCATTGGCATTTTGAACTCGTTGATATTATTGAACAATTCACCCATGGCAATAGGTACCGTAGTACTTGCTCGTAGCTGCTTGAACCATTCCATGTTTTCTGGTGAGAATGGATCTTCAATAAAGAACGGCCGATATTGATCAAGTTGTTTGATCATATTGATCGCATCCATAGGCTGAACACGCTCATGGATATCGTGGAGCAATTCAATCTCATCGCCACAACGTTTACGCACCAATTCGAACATTTTCGGGACAGACTTAAGGTAGGCACGTTCGTTCATGTAGCTGTCCGTCTCTCCTCCAAAACCAGCGGCCTTAAAATCAGGTATATCGTTGACGCTTCCCACTGCTCCGTAACCCCCTTGTTGAATTCTTATATAACTGAATCCACGTTCCATTATTCGTTGCACGTCATCGGCAACTTCTTCAGGAGTTTTTCCATTTGCATGTGTGTAACAAGGGATTGCGAATCTTGATTTCCCCCCAAGTAGTTGGTAGACCGGCATGTTTGCCCGCTTGCCTTTGATGTCCCACAACGCTTCGTCTAGTCCACTGATCGCATTGTTTAGGACCGGGCCGTTTCGCCAATACGAACTGACATACACCGCATTCCACATATCCTCAATGTTGTCGACATCCCTTCCAACACAGAAGTCATTCAAGTAACTGTTAATAGCAGTAACGACCGCGACGGCACGTTGTGTAAAAGTCGCGCAGCCAAGACCATAGAGTCCCGGTTCTGTTGTCTCAACCTTGACGACTATAAGATTTGATCCTTGCGGCGCGGTTGCGATGGCTTTAACGCTTTTGATCTTTACCGGCGCCAGTCCTTTCGCGTATGATGGTGTCTCATAGGTTTCGGCATTTGCAGCAGGTGCTATCAAGCCAAGCAAGCCTGACGCCGAGCCGATGCCTAACATTTTCAATGCATCACGTCGGGCAGAGGAGAATTTGTGTTCAGATTTAAGCATGGTTTTTTATGGTTTGGATGACACGATTAAATTTAACCATAAAAGTTATCTGACAGCTTTTTCATTCGCATATCTTGTCGTTGAATACACGAACGGCGAATACCACGATAAATCAAACAAAAAATGGAACGCCAGGTGTTGCGTATTTCCGCATGCCTTCTTCATTGATCTCCACTCCTATTCCAGGTTTTTCTGAGAGCTGTATGAAGCTGTTGGTCACCATTGGTCCTTCGAAGGTGACAATCTCCTTGAACATAGGATCTGTATGAAAATAGATCTGCCACTCAAGTATAAGAAAGTTAGGAACCGAAGCGCAGACGTGGCACGCAGCCATTGCTCCAAGGAATGACGCAACCATATGAGGCGCAAACGGAACATAATACAGGTTTGAAAGATTTGCAATACGTTGTCCTTCTCCTAATCCACCCGCTTTCTGAAGATCGGGCATTATAATATCAACAGCTCCTATCTCAAGCAGTCTCCGGAAACCATGTGCGAGATAGTGGTTTTCGCCGGCGCATATTGGCGTGCTCGTGGAATCCGTTATGGCTTTGTAAGCCTCTGCGTTTTCGGCAGGTATCGGTTCTTCAAGCCACATCAGGTTCAGCGGCTCGAGACGCTTTGCCACCTGGTGGGCAGTTGGCGCGTCGTACCTTCCATGCATATCCACACATATATC
>DATHIE010000404.1:0-5390 GCA_035316905.1 Chryseolinea sp.
CCATGAGTATAATGGGGCCGGTAACCTTAAGTGAATCCAACGTGGCTTTTACGGATTCGGCCTCCATCTGTACAGAATAGTCTTTGGGAAGAGTTCGTCCTTTGCTGGCGTATTGCACGTTAAGGTTCTCCATTCGGATAACCTTGTAAAGGTTTTCCATGCCACGCGACACCAGCGATAACGCGGAGATGTCCACGGTTCCGCCTGGAAGCATCACCAGTGGCGTTCCTTCGCCTTCTATTGCTGTTCTTTTAATTGGAGTTTGTGCTGAGACATAAAAACTAAAAACCAACAATGCGAGTAGAATCCTGACATGTCGCATGAGACGGGGGTTTGAGGTTAAATCTTTACTTTAACTGTTTGATACCGAGTGATAAGTATTGATACCTAAACTCAGAAAGGTGTACACCCACGCCAACTATAGAAGGGCCTTTATCTTAGGAAATAAGGTATAAGTGACATAGGAAGAATCAAAGGGAGTTTCTTTTAGTCGACTATTGTCTGGTTAACTTTCGTATAGATAAGTTTAATAGCAAGCCTCAATAACGACTGAACTGCGTCAGGTTGATGGATTGTAATTAAATTGTTTAGTGAAGTTTACCTTAGCATGATGAGTGCAATCGTTGGAAGTGTTTGAAGATGAACTACATAATGAATTGTAATTTTAATTAATGGACAACAAGGGCCTTCTTTTTATTCCGGATATAAGCGGCTTCACCAAGTTCGTCAACGAGACGGAGATCGAGCATAGCCGTGTGATCATTCAGGAACTTCTTGAGTTACTGATCAATGCGAATCAGATGGGGCTGGAAATTTCAGAGATCGAAGGAGACGCCATCCTATTTTACAAGTTTGGGGAGTCGCCGGAGGTGTCAGCCTTGTATCACCAGGTTGCCAGTATGTTTCAAGCGTTTCATCGTCACATTAACGCATACGAGGATCGCAGGTTCTGTAAATGTCTGGCCTGCAATTCAGCGATCAACCTCACCTTAAAGGTTATCACGCATTACGGTGAGTTTACGGGGTACCATGTAAAGAACTTCAGCAAGCTGATCGGCAAAGACCTCATAGTGGCCCATCAGCTTCTCAAGAATGATATTGAACAACACGAATATTGGCTGGTGACGGATAGCCTCATAAAAAGTGCCAACCCGCAAACAGGACTTCCGTCGTGGATCGATTGGAACAGTAGTGTGCGTGAGACGGAAAACGGCGTTATTCCATTTCAGTATACGCAGCTTGGCGAGCTAAAAAAACAGATACCTGCTGAGCCCGTGCCACCATTTGATCTTTCTACAAAGGTCAAAGTAATTTCGGTGATGAGAGAATATGATGCGTCCATATTGCAAGTCTTTCATGCTTCAGGCGATTTCAGCTTAAGGCACAAATGGCAGCAGGGAGTTAAAGCAGTTGAAGAGGTGGATCACTTTCTTCCGCGGATTGGTATGCGTTGTCGTTGTATAATGGAAAGTGGCGAACAAGTTATTTATGCAAGCAGCTATATCTATAGTCCGGAGCACATTGAATTCAGTGAAACAGAAGATGTAAAAAAGACAACCACCTATTATACGATGGACAGCCTTGCTCCAAAAAGAACAAGACTTACGGTCGATTATTACCTTCCTAAAAACCCAATCGGTGAGATCTTTTTCCGTTGGACAAAAAAGGAAAAGATGGAGGAAACGTTTATGAACTCACTTCACAATCTTGACGCTGTGGCAAAAGGAATTAGAATCCCTGAGGAGGAATAAGAATTCTTACTGTATAACGAAGTCGATAGGAAGTGTGCGTGCTATAGGATAATTATCCGAGGTCGCCGGGCTTGTTTTTAAGCGCAGAAGCCGCAAAAGAATGCACGCAAAAGGCGCAGAATAAAGCCCAATTATTACAATCAGTTCTGCTTGTCACGAGACATACGCCTTGCATTCTCTGGGATTTTTTTGCGTTTTCTGCGGGCATTCTTCTGCGTTTTTTGCGCTTAAAGCTCGTTGTCATAACCTACACACTCCCATCAATGCACTACACTACCGAGTTTCTTTCTCACCAACGAAACACAATGTCAAAAACCTACTTTAAGTTATTGGCCACGCGACGGAGCCCATCTGGGAGTAGGAGCACATTAAAATTTATTAGCAGCCCTAACCTATAATCGAGAAGTTTGATATGTGTGAGAGTCTGCATTAAATGAATTTCGTTCAGCGCTTCTACTGCTTTAACCTCGACCACTACTTTTTTCTCCACAACCAAGTCGGCGCGATATCCGCAATCAAGTTTGACCTGTTCATATATCAGAGGAATTGGTTTCTGACGCTCTGCAAAGAGTCCAGCTTTTAATAGTTCGTGGTAGAGGCACGCCTCATAGGCCGACTCCAATAATCCCGGTCCTAATATTTGGTGGATTTTTATGGCGCACCCTATGACCTGATATGAAATCTCATTTTCTGACATGCATCACAACGGTTTAAAGCTTGACAGATGTTAATTTATGAAGGGGAGGTGTAATTGAAAAATTATCCGATGTCAGGAATTTCTGACATTTTATGAGCATTTGAGTCAGCGTGTGGATGTTGTAGGCTAGCTCAGGGGATTGACGAGTTTGTTTTTAAGCGCAGAAGCCGCAAAAAAATACACGCAAAAGGCGCACAATAAATGCCGTTTTACTTGCAGTCCGTGTGTCACTGGACAAACGCTTGCATTCGACTGGGATTTTTCTGCGATTTCTGCGTGCATTCTTCTGCGCTTTTTGCGCTTAAAGCTCGCTGTCATAACCTACACACTGCCTCATCGTACTCACCTCAAGTATCTTGTTTTTTGTATTCCTGGTACTGAAGGATGAAGTCATCAAAAGTTTTGTCTTCCTGAAATCCAAGCTTAACAGCTAACGCATTATTCATCGCCCCGGGCCAGCTGGTAACAATCCTGCTTATCGTTTCATCGTGCTTGAATTTTACTTTTGCCCGTGTTTTCTTGTCAGTCATCTTTTCCAGGGACGTGAGCATTTCTTCTACGGTGATAGCGATGGCCGGAAAATTCACGGTACGCCATTCGCCGAATGCTTTTCCGTCAAGCGTAGCGCCGTGTATAAAGTTCCTGATAACAGTATCGGGACTTGATAGCACAACGGATAGGTCAGGCGCCACGGGACAGATCGCTTCTTCGCCGTTTATCGGCTCCCTGACAATGCTGCTCAGGAAAGATGAAGCGGCTAGGTTCGGTCGGCCGGGTCTTACGCAAACAGTTGGCAACCGGAAGACGCGGCCATCAATGAATCCCTTCCTGCTATAGTCATTTACAAGGAGTTCGCCGATTGCTTTTTGCGCGCCATAGGAGGAGTGTGGTGTTGTGACTGTCCGTTCGTCAACTGTTGGAGGCAATACTCCCCCAAACACAGCAAGTGAGCCCGCGAAAATAAAACGTATTCCCGTTCCCAAAGCACGGCAGGCCTCCAGAAGATTTCGCGTGATATCAAGATTCACTTTCCATCCTAGGTCAAAATCCTTTTCCGCGTGACTGCTCACGATCGCAGCGAGGTGAAACACCATTCCTGTTTTTGCAGTGATGACGGAATCAGCCGCACCTGCATCGGAAAGATCCTTTTTTTGACAGACCACTCGTAGATCACCTGTTGAATTTAAAGGCTGAACGACATCAATAAGCACCAGCTCATCAAATTTCAAGTCACTTCTAAGAAGGGCTTTCGAGAGATGCTGGCCGAGGAATCCGGCACCGCCGGTGATAATTATCTGCATAAGGTTGATATTCAATTATAGTGCTGTGTTTTTTCACCGCGTATATCTCATGAACTCTTTTGCGTCCCCACTGCCCATGTGTTTCCTGAAAAATCCTTAAAAGATCCGCGCGTATCAGGGTCTCCCTCTTTATTCACGGGACGTTCGACCACTTGGCAGCCAAGCTCAATTGCCTTATTAAATGTAGTGTGTACATCCGGGACGGACACATGTAAAAGAAATTCGTTCGCGGGATAATCGGGGGAGGCGTCAGCCATCATGATGACTGAGTCGTCTATGCATACTTCGACATGCATAATCGTTCCGTTGGGGCCATCGTAGCGTCGCAGTTCCCTGGCCCGAAATATTTCTTTCAGGAGATCGATCATTTTTTGCGCTCCATCAACTATCAGGTATGGAGACACAGAATTGTAACCCGACGGCTTGAATGATGTTCTCATAAATTTTGATGGTTATAATTCCTATTGATTCAAAATCCGATTCTTATTCTGCTATTCTATATAACTTTCACTATACGTTCACTTTTTCGCGGCCCAGAAAATCGCGTTCCTAAAGAGTTTGGTATACAACTCATTATTAAACAAGTCAGGCGAATGCCCCATAAAGATGTAAACATTTCGTGCCGCCATCTTTGAATTGCTCCAGATCACCGGATGATCGCCCATTTTTACTTTTGAATCAGGTGAATACGTGGACTCGTCCACCGAGGCAATCACGTGCACATTAGCACGCGGACTCTTATCATAGGTATACCACTCTTCTTTCTCAATGATAAATTCTTTGGGTAGCCCTGTCATTATGGGATGCGTCTGATCTTCAACCTTAACTTTTGCAGTAGCAAAATCAGCGATGTAATTCTTCCAAGCTATTCCCCCCATAAAATCAGAATACCAATTCCACATCGGGTAACCGTCGAATTCCCCCAATAGAGTTGCATGGTGGAATCCAATCCACCCTCCCTTACCTTTTTCGATGTAATTTATAAATGCTTTCATCGACTCTCCACTCCATGTGTACGGAGGAAAATCAAGTTGAATAAAAAGCTGGTACTGAGAAAGAAATTGTTCGTTTATGGGAACTGATGTTTGAATGTAGTCGATGCTGAAGCTGCTGTCGGCTGCAAGTTTATTTAACCAAACTTTAGCAGCCTGCGTGTAGCGGATATGATGCCCTCCGTTCTCAGCTAACGCCAAAACTTTAAAGCGCTTCTGAACGGATGATTGTTGGCTGAATAAAAGTTGAGCGTTACTAATGACGAACATTATGACGAGGAAGAACTTTATCTTTCGCATGGAATTTTATTGATACATAATGGTAGGAAATCTCTCTGACTCTGACAAGGCAGAACATCCGGGCCGGTTCTATGAAATTTCTAATAATGTTTTCTCAAAAGGGGGTCGGCGTTACCCAGGAAAACTTTACCTCCGGCAAGTTTGAAGAACGAGAAGAATTTTGAGGGCATATAACGTTGACCCAGCGTATACCCCACTGTGTCGGTGCGATCGTATCCGCGTACAATTACTGCATTGAATTTTTGGCCGTTCATTGGCAAAAATCCGTCGTATACCAATGCAGCGAAGTGGCTTTTTCGTTCATCTTTCACGAAACGGACTGCTTCACTGAGTCCGTCTTCAAGGTTGA
>DATHIE010000405.1:0-8536 GCA_035316905.1 Chryseolinea sp.
TCTGTGTCCTTAATGTCCTCTAGTCCTAAGATCCAACAGGTTTCGGAGAGATCTGAGAAGTCCAGTCCGCCTGCTGAAACCGCTGGGTTGTTGTATCGTCCTTCTTTGCCATTGTATTTGATCCCTAAATCAATAGCGAGCTGCCATATTTCCTTCAACCTCGGGTTCTTGATCTTATTTTTCCAGTCGGTATATTTTGGGTCACGAAATCCTGGCGTGCCGTTGCCAACCACATTGCCATCAGCAATTTTTTGGTAGTCGGTATTTTGTTTGATGAATTCCAGACTCGTCGGCGATGTAACTTTTTCATTCCAATCGCTATGTTGAACCACATGAATACGTTGCAGAGTTTTCACGTTCGGTAAATCAGCTTGAATACTTTTAACAAGTTCGGCTGAAAAATCAGATTGGCCCGCCTCCGCAATCCAGATATCGCCCCCGTTGGCGAGCGTCGATTCTGCTATAACTTTGACCTGTTTGATCGCGGATTCTAAATTCTCATGCGCATCAGTCCAGTTCTTCCCGAATGCAAGCTGAAATAAATCATTCGGCGGGACATACAGTCCTTCCTGAATACCGTATGTGCCGGCAACTGAATGATATTTTATTTTTGAATAGTTGGGATTAGACAAGAGCATACTTAAAGCCGCCGCAGAATGAAGGTCATCTACATCAGTTTTACAATCAAACTGCGCCAGTAGCAAGTCTTTTTCTACATTGAATCTTCCACTCTTTGAAGACCCAGTATCCTCTTCGTTACTTTTGAACGAAAGCAAGATGGTAGCAATTAAAATGAATATTAATGCATTAGATTTCATTGGGGCGTTTCATTTATTTTCACACAGCCGCCTGTAGGTTGACAAATTTAAGAAAGTAGTCTAGAATACTCTGATCTTTTCCGGGCCGAAATAATTAACGTCTGGAATCGGTTCTTACCTTGTGAAATCTTCCCTCACTGATGGCATTTACATTTCAAACAGATCAGAGTCACCCCGAGAACTCGGGGGACTCTGATCGGGACCAAAAAAAAGAGACTGTCTTTTGAGACAGTCTCTTCTATAGGAAAATGTTGTTAAATTTTAGTCTTTCTTTTCTCTCGACGATGCTTTTGTCTTCTTTACTTTGATCGTCAGCGTATCACCTTTTCCGTCGTATTCCGCCAGAACGGTTCCGCCCTCTTCCACTTCGCCTTTAAGTATTTCTTCAGCGACGGGGTCTTCAAGATACTTTTGGATGGCTCTGTTCAACGGGCGAGCTCCAAACTGATGATCATAACCCTTCTCTGCAAGGAAATCCTTGGCCTTATCGGTAAGCTCGACGTTGTATCCAATTTGAATAATTCTGTCAAACAGTTTCTTCAAAGTAAGATCAATGATCTTGTGAATGTGCTCGCGCTGCAGCGAGTTAAATACGATAAGATCATCCAACCTGTTAAGGAATTCGGGACTGAACGCACGCTTCAACGCATTCTGAATGGTTGTTTTCATGTGTTCTTCGTCGTTCTCGCGTTTTGCAGCCGATGCAAAACCGATTCCAGAGCCGAAGTCTTTCAAATCCCTGACACCAATATTGGACGTCATAATGATGATCGTATTCCGGAAATCCACTCTTCTTCCGAGGCCGTCGGTCAGTATACCATCGTCCAGAACCTGGAGTAGGATATTGAATACATCCGGGTGAGCTTTTTCGATTTCATCGAGCAGAACAACGGAATATGGTTTACGTCTTACTTTTTCCGTCAGCTGACCACCTTCTTCGTATCCAACATATCCCGGAGGCGCACCTACGAGTCTTGAAACGGAGAATTTTTCCATGTACTCGCTCATATCGATTCTGATAAGAGCATCGTCCTTATCGAAAAGGTAAGTAGCGAGAACTTTTGCTAATTCAGTTTTTCCCACACCCGTAGGGCCAAGGAAGATGAATGAGCCAATTGGTTTTTTCGGATCCTTTAAACCTACTCTCGTCCGTTGAATCGCCTTTGTAAGTTTTTTGATAGCTTCTTCCTGGCCGATCACTCTATTGTTGAGTTCCTCAGCCATATTGAGGAGCTTATTGCTTTCTTTTTGAGCGATGCGGTTTGTAGGAATACCTGTCATCATTCCCACCACGTCAGCAACGTTCTCCTCGTTAACAGTATATTTTTCTGTCCGCGTTTTTTCCTCCCACTTCACCTTTGCTATGTCGAGCTGTTCGATGAGTTTTTTCTCGCGGTCTCGAAGTTGAGCCGCTTCTTCATATTTCTGACTTTTTACAACACGGTTCTTTTCTTTCTTAACTTCTTCTATCGCTTCTTCGAACTTCACGATGTCTTCAGGCACGTGAATGTTGTTGATGTGAACACGCGCACCTGCTTCGTCCAGAACATCAATCGCCTTGTCCGGAAGATAGCGGTCACTGATATATCTGTCTGAAAGTTTCACACAGGCTTCAATAGCTTCTTTTGTGTAGATGACATGGTGATGATCCTCATACTTTTCTTTGATGTTTTCGAGGATCTGGATCGTTTCTTCCGGTGAAGTTGAATCGATCATAACCATTTGAAAACGACGGGCAAGAGCGCCATCTTTTTCAATGTATTGTCTGTATTCGTCAAGTGTGGTCGCTCCAATGCATTGGATCTCACCACGGGCAAGAGCTGGCTTGAACATGTTAGAAGCGTCAAGCGAACCTGAAGCGCCTCCAGCTCCTACGATAGTATGGAGCTCGTCAATAAACAGTATGACGTCAGCCGATTTTTCGAGCTCGTTCATCACAGCCTTCATACGCTCTTCAAACTGTCCACGGTATTTCGTACCGGCAACTAATGATGCAAGATCAAGAGTCACAACCCGTTTGCCGAACAGTACGCGCGAAACTTTCTTTTGAATAATTCTCAATGCCAACCCTTCAGCTATTGCCGTTTTACCAACACCGGGTTCGCCGATGAGGATGGGATTATTTTTCTTACGGCGTGAAAGGATCTGAGCTACACGCTCAATTTCTTTTTCACGACCGACGATGGGATCCAGTTTATTGTCTTCAGCAAGTCGGGTCAGGTCGCGGCCAAAGTTATCCAATACCGGAGTCCTGGATTTCTCGGCTCCTTTCTTCTCCTTACCTGCGCCACCCGAACCGCCACTTCCAAATATTTTTGATGAATCATCATCTGGATCGTCAGTATCCTGGGAGGCAGTTGGCCCCTCGTTCTGGTATTCCAGCATTTCCTTCACTGTTTCGTAGTTCACATCAAATTTGTTTAAGATCTGAGTACCCAGGTTATCCTGATCACGAAGAATAGACAACAACAAATGCTCAGTACCGATAAGCTGAGCCTTAAAGATTTTAGCTTCGAGATAGGTTATTTTTAAAACCTTTTCTGATGCTTTCGTCAGGGGAATATTTGCGAGGTTCTTGACTTGATGAGTCGCTGTTCCTTTCGATATTTTTTCAATTTCGTTGCGGAGCTCATCCAGCGGCACACCCAGCTTTTTCAGCACCCCAACGGCAACGCCTTCGCCTTCACGCACCATGCCTAAAACAAGGTGCTCGGTGCCAATATAATCGTGTCCAAGGCGTAGCGCTTCTTCCCGACTAAGTGAGATTACCTCCTTGACGCGATTCGAAAATTTAGCCTCCATAGAGAAATTTAAATGATGGTTAATGTAAATGTAAAGTTTTTTGTCCGTTTGATGCTATCGAAATCCTAAGATTTAATACGTAAAAAACGTTTAGACCATTGCATTTGTTCATTTTTGAGCTACTGATGCCCGTATGATCTTCGACGCTTCTGGACCCGTACAAAATACCAGGTCTATAACGCTGGCATTCGCTGCAAAGGTATTGCCAAACACTTGGCGATAAGTTATTGGCAGATAAAATCGGGACAGATTGCCGTCGTCTTTCGCATTTATCGCCGCCCGAAGGTCCAAAACCGGAGTGGGCGCGGTCTTTTCGAACTTTTCAGTCTCTTTGATCACCTTTCCCCAATTCAACCATTTAAGACACATTGACAGCAAGTCGTGGGTTAGATCATAAAGAAAGGTTGTTCGCCTAAACAAGCACCTTTCCAATTCGTCGGCGTAATGTTCAAAGAACGGTGCATTCCCATAAGCTGACCTGATCGTTCGCCAATGGTTATTGAGCCACTTTTGACTGTAATCAATTCGAACCTCACTTATATATACTTTTCCGTGTTTCGACGTGAGCGGAATAATCAGTGTTTCTTTACCCCTTGCTGAAATTATGTGACAACGATTTCGATAGGATTGCTTTACATAATACTCATGTTTTTCAAGGACTATCTCATCCGCTCGATCCAAGGCTGCGAAATATGCTATGCACGGAAGATAGTGAGCCTCAATTAATGTAGTCAATGAATCGTATGTTATAGTATGAGATCCAAACTTAGTGATATAGTCAATAGTCCATAGTCCATAGTCCATAGTTTGATAGTCCATTGGCCATTGACCAAGAAGCCATCGACTATGTCATCCACTCAACATCACCTAATCCTTTTCGAATTATGTTTAATGTGTCTCCCGTACAATCAATGACGCTTGAACCCACATTTCCACCAGGTCCTCCATCGATGACTATATCCACTTTGTTCCGATAGTCATCATAGATCTTTTCAGGATCGGTTATATACTCCCTCACAATGTCTTCATCTTTGATCGATGAGGATATGATGGGGTTACCAAGTTGTTGCACCAGCGCTAGCGGGATAAGATTTGCAGGTATCCTTATGCCTACTGTTTTTTTGTTGACATCGAGGATCCTTGGAACTCTACTACTGGCTTCAAATATAAATGTGTACGGGCCGGGTAACGCTTTCTTCAGGATCTTAAAAACCGGCGTATCCATCCGCCTAACATAATTGGAAACCTGACTGAGATCCTGACATATAAATGACAGATCAAGCTTTTGTGGTTTGACGTCGATGATCTGACACAACCGCTCAATTGACTTTTTGTTCATCAGATCACATCCGATTCCGTATATCGTGTCAGTGGGATAGATTATCACACCACCTTTTTTCAAAATATCGACTATCCGAGCTATTTTTCTTCCTTCGGGATTTACTGGATGTATTTTGATCAACTCGGCCGGCATTTCGAAATTTAGGGAATCAACTCTTTTTCGTTGTAAATCCAATGACTTTTTGGGCGAATTGGAACCAAAAGTATCGCGGAGAATTAACTCTAAATCACCCACTCAACAAATCACCCAGTCGACAAATAATTTGGCTATGGGTTAACTAGATACGTTTCATTATTTTTGGGGCCCTATTGACAATTATGAAGCCGAACAAGCGTCTGATAATATTTTTGGTTCTCTCCATACTCGGTATATCGTTTACCTTTTACGCCTACCAGATCACCTACACGCCAAATATTCTGGTCGAAAAAGAAAATCGCCTCTTTATTGTAAAAGAAGGATCAACATTCAAAGATATTCAACGTGATCTCCACGAAGGCAATTTCATACAGGATCTCGTGTCGTTCAGCTTTGTTGCCAAGATCACTGGTTACGATGAACAGATCAAGCCCGGCCGATATATTCTCACGAAAAACATGACTAACCTTCAGGCCCTGCGAGTGCTTAGATCCGGTAAGCAGGAGCCCGTGCGAATAACTTTTAACAACGTTCGTCTGGTTTCGGAACTAGCGGAAAAGATCACCCGCAATCTCGAAATGACACCGCAGGAATTTGAAGTTGCATTGATCGCCTTTGCAATGTCGAATCCTTACGGTTTTAACAAGGATAATATCATATCGATGTTTATTCCGAATACCTACGAAGTCTATTATAACATCGCGCCCGAAGCACTTGTAAAAAGGATGTATCACGAATACGAATTATTCTGGACACCCGAACGGAAGGAAAAGGCCAAGGGAACAGGCCTTACACAGATTGAAGTCTCGACCCTTGCATCAATAGTTCAGGCAGAAACTGTCCGGGAAGACGAAGCTCCTATCATTGCCGGCTTGTATCTCAATAGGTTGAAAAAAGGAATTGCACTTCAGGCAGACCCTACCTTGAAATTTGCCGTGGGAGATTTTTCGTTGAAACGGGTATTGAATGTACATAAGGAAATCGATTCCCCTTACAACACTTACATGTACCCGGGATTGACCCCCGGACCTATCAATATGCCAGAGTTGTACGCATTGGAAGCTGTTCTCAATTATACTCCAAGTGATTATTACTACATGTGCGCGAAAGAAGACTTTTCGGGAAACCATAATTTTACCAATAGCTACGAGGAGCATATGCGCAATGCTGCACGTTACCAAAAAGCGCTAACAATAGAACAACGAAAGGCGGCTCAAAATAATCGTTGAAATGTATAAATCTGAAACTACGGTACGCGTCCGTTATGGTGAAACTGATCAGATGGGCTATGTGTATTATGGTATCTACGCTATGTATTATGAAGTAGCGCGAGTAGAAAGTCTGCGTCGATTGGGATTGACCTACAGGGAAATCGAAGCGATGGGCATCATAATGCCCGTGCTTGAGAATAGATCCAGATTTCTTGCGCCAGGTCGATATGACGAAGAGCTTCGCATTGTGACGACGCTTCGTGAAAAACCAACAGTGAGGATTAAATTCGAATACGAAATCTTTAATTCTGAAAATACACTCATCCATCAGGGAGAGACTTCGTTAGCTTTTGTTGATAAGTTGACCAACAGACCTTGCCGCCCCCCGGATGCAATGCAGAAAGTACTGGAGCCTTTTTTCAAATGAAATACCTATCAGCTATGCAGATCAAACAACACGATAATCGGACATGGGTATTCCATCTGTATAAAAATAGACACTGTTAACGGATGAAATACCGGCACAAAAGATTGGTTCTTCAATGGAGTCCCGGACGATATCTATTTTCCTGGTTAAAAAAAGTACGTTTTAGTAAACACGAAAATGTCTCCTTATACAAGATCTTAAAAATATTTCTTAACAACCTGATGGATGATGAGATCCTCGATCGGGCGAACGGTGTGGCATTCAATTTTATCCTCGCCATTTTTCCGGCCGTGATTTTTCTTTTCACAATGATACCCTACATAACGACATTTTACTCTGAAATAAATACAGAGAGTATCATGCAGTTTCTCGGAGATCAAATCCCTCCAAGCATGTTTGAAGTTATTTCGCCAACCTTGCACGACATAATCAGCATTCAGCGTGGCGGCCTGCTTTCTTTAGGTTTCTTCTTTTCATTTTACCTCTCAACAAATGGAATGATGGCGTTGATGCGTGCCTTTAATGCCTGTTACCGCACCATTGAAAACAGGGGCGCGATCAAGACGAGATTGATAGCTACATCGTTAACCATAAATATGGCCATTGCATTGCTTCTTGCCAGCTTATTGCTAATTGTTGGACAACTTGCGCTGGAATATGTTACGTCGAATCTGCCGCAATTTGACTGGGTTGATATGAGCTCGTTCACCGTCTTCCTGCTGTTTGCTCTCAGGTTTCTGGCCGTTTTTATTGCATTCTTTCTTGCAATTTCTTCGATCTATTATTTCGGACCGGCCATACATTATAACTGGAGGTTCTTTTCCGTCGGTTCGTTGCTCGCAACATTGCTTAGCCTCGCCGTGGCGTACGGGTTTTCTTTTTACATCACGAACTTCGGTACCTACAATAAGTTATACGGTTCTATCGGTGCGTTACTAGCATTGATGGTGCTTATTCAGCTCATAACAATTGTGCTTCTCGTGGGATATGAAGTAAACACGAGTATCCATGACGCTATACGCAAGGAAGCCCTGTGGAATTCGCGAATGCATCGAATGAAGAAGACGGGTGTGGGGAAAGGGTAAGGTTTTGGGTACCTGGGTAAGCGGTATCAGAACGTTACACGTACTTCATCTTTATAATGAACCGGTACGTTGATGGGGATTCCACGATAATTAAGTTTCAATGATCCTTCATAACGGACCTCAAATTTTTTCCCGCCAATTACGCCCAGTAAAGTGTCCATAAAGCCCAGTTCCTTAATGGATAATTTTACCTCCAGGGGCACAATGAATTCGCCGTTGGCAGGAATCTGAGTCTTCAATTTTTGATTCACAGATGCGGCCTTCTTTCCATCTACAAAAATTTCAACGTTGATGCGCTTCAGCTTTCCACGCACGTCGTTGGGATTGTAGAATACTGCATTTGCTTTTAGCAAGGGTTCTGTGGTTGCGTCAACCACCACATCGCGTATCTGTTTAAGAACGATTTTCTCTTTCGGGCCTTGGCAAGCCCCGACGACCAACATTACAATGGCTAAGAAGAGTATATAAATAGTTGATCGCAATGCTTTTGGTCTTTGTGTGCTTTTTTTGAGTTCCATTTCCATTATTGCCTCTTTAGTAAGTATAGACATTCTATTTCTAAATTTGTTACATGAATCCACAATTTGAGCAGATCGCAGATGGCTTGGCGGAATCCGGTTATGCCGTTGTCGACAATTTTTTGACCAATGCCGAAGTCGACGCCATCCTGGATCTTGACCTATTCCGCGAGGGCGTCGTCAACTTCAGAAAGGCAG
>DATHIE010000406.1:0-3251 GCA_035316905.1 Chryseolinea sp.
CAACATCGGCAGAATAGACTCCCCTACTGGTTTGCTTTGGTTATAGTCCAGCCCAAGCAACGCAGCCATTGTACGCGCGACCTGGTTCTGATAGTACTGGCTTTCTCCTTTTATTTCGCCACTGGAGGGAGTGTCGGGTCCGATCACGGCCATCCATATCTGATCGGCTTCCGCAATCTTTTGGCCGTGATGTTTCCAATCTTCAGTACCAGGACCTCGTCCATGGTCGCAGGTAAGGATCAATGTTGTTTTGTTTTTATAGTTGGGATCGGACTGGATATAATTCCAAAGTTCTCCTACGAACTTATCTGTATAATGCGCCGCATTGAGATATGCAGCGTATTCTCCACCGTGGGCAAAATCATCTGTCTCATCAAACGCAAAATACATTACGCTGGGTTTTACCCTCTTCATGTACTCGAGGCCGAAATAAAATGTAAACGCATCCAGTCGTACGTCTCCTAATGGATTAGGAATGTTTTTCATCAGTTTGTTAAGGGTTTCCTCAACTGCTGAAAGCTTGTCACCCTTAGCCTCTACCAATCCAGCGCTGACGAATATGCTGTTTCTTTTGTCATTTATGATGTAAGGAAAGACATCCCATGATGTGAAAGCTGCAACTTTTCCCCTAAACGCCGACTGGCTATTGATAAATTCCAACACGTTTGTATTGGGGTTATATAATTTATCGTTGCTGTGGATCCGTTCATTATCTTCGCTTCCGCTAAGAATCTCATTGTAACCGGGATAAGAAAACCACTGATTGTTGGTGACGTTCACTTTACATCCGTTATTGCGGTTGCCATAAAGTTGTCCTTTCACAGCAATGGTGTTCCAGAAAAAAGGCAGTAACGCCTTGCGTCTCTCCGACAAATCATCGCGCCAGAATTTTTCTTTTAGTTTTGGGTCCTTCAAATGTTGCTGCTGCCTCATGAAAGAAGAATCGCCTCCGTTAAAGACCTCTTGCCAGCGGAAACCATCAAGGGTTATAAGAACTACGTTCTCAGTCGCTTGTTTCTGTTGAGCATGGAGGGAAACGGAAAAAAGAAATAATATGATCAGACTCAGAAATCGTTTCATATAAAATGAATTTAAAATTATAGAGAGACGAAAAATAAATCAGTTTACACTGTTGAATACTAAAATGCAGTTCACGCAAAGGCCGCAAAAGGACCGTCCCGATGCTTATCGGGATCAAGGCGCAAAGATGCCAAGATACCGACTAACTATGGACCATGGACTATGGACCATGAACTAACAATCATAATAGACCAGGCGATGATCAGAACTTCCGTCTTCGTAAAGATCGATAATTGAATAGACTGGAGGAAACTCCTCTAACGCGACGGGATCCCTCCACCAGTTGCCCGATACCGCGCCATTGCAGAGATACTTTACACCAAGGTATTCGATCCCATCCACGTAATGGACATGACCGCTGAGACACAATTTTACATTTCCGGCAGAGTAAAAAAGATCTTTTATACGCTGATGGTCGTTATGCATGTCGCCAGATGGGAACATTACTTCCTGAACGGGCTTTCGTTTGGTTGCATAAAGCAACGCACCCATAGAAAGTATCGGAACATGACTATAAACACAAATCGGTAAATTCTTAACGTTGCCTTTGAGCTCACCTTGAAGCCAATGAAATTGCTGTTCATCCAGCTGATATCCGTGCTCGCCATTTATGCTGTCAAGGCAAATAAATTTCCATCCTTTAACTTCGAATGAGTAATACCTTGATGGCAGGCTTAGAGATTCAATTGCCCACTGCTTCCCGTAACGACGATCCTTTTTGTATACTTCATCTAACTTTTCATCGGGTCCATACCACACATCGTGGTTCCCGAGGGCACTTCTCATCAATAGGCTGTTCTCTTTTTTTGAAATCTTATCCCAGACACTCCATCGCTTCTCAACTGTTTCAAGCGTCTGCTTATTTTCATCCATTACAGTATCGCCGGTGTTTACTATAAAATCCGGCTTATCCTTCATGGTATTTATTTCACGCAGAACTCGATTGAAGCAAGTTACCGCATTGGCTTTATCCAATACATGCACGTCTGTTTGTGTGCTATCCTGAGGATCCGGTCTTTTTTCCTGTCTATCGGCTGATGAAGATCCTTTGCGCTTACCCAGTGCGGTGTAACGCTTGCTATAATCCCGGCAATAGACGTGTTTCTCAAAAATTGTCTTCGGCTTGACATTGTGTTGCTTGTAAAAAACAAACACCTGAAGTAACTGACTCCAGGTGTTTGTAGTTGTTAGTTTTTATTGATCCAAAGGTCATTGTCCAGATCGTCCACCTCTGACCCAAATTGATTCTGCAAAGCAGCCTTGTAATTAGCGATGTTGTTCGTTACCTCTGAAACAGGATATAACCAGCGAACGGGAATGTTTCCACCGTTTCCTGTTCCAGGTCCCTTATCAAATGCCGGGAATCCTGTTCTTCTATAATTAAAGTATGCCTCCTGCCCGGAGTTCTGAAAGAACGCGAGATACTTTTGCTTGATGATCTGCTCAAGACCTGTTACGTTGTTACCAGCGTAAGCAACGGCTGGCTGATTAAGATAATCTGTTACAGATACCGTCACCGTTGCTAAGACCTGGTCCGAATCCTGGTCCGTGATCTCAAGCGTCTTGCCATCTTCGATCCGTGATAACCTCATGGATTCAGTGATACCTTTTTTATAATAATCCGCTGCGTCGCCTGTGGCCCAACCCCTGTTGATCCCTTCCGCCACCGTAAAACAAAGTTCAGGGAAACCAATCTGGATTGTTGCCTCTGGTCCACTGAACGTAGCATAGTATCTTTTCTGATTTGCATATGAATATTCTCCATTGCCGGCCTTAAAGGTCATATCATCAAGGCTTTCTCCGGATGGAGCTCCAACGAATGCGTTAAAGTCCTTCGGATCCATCCCACCGCTGATCTTCTTTTTCGCCGGATTCGCTACAACATATGTTCTTGGATCTTTGATCGAAGTCATCAATCCGAGAAGCGTTGCAGCCATATTATACCTGCCCTTGTCAAAACCCTTGTTTCCAGGGTTCGTCGTGTAAAGGTTAGACGTACCGTTGAACACATATTCCATATTATCCAGGTTGCTCGTCATAACCGGAAACTGTGCCGGATTATCGAGTACTGCCTTGAAGCGTCCTTTTACATTGAGATCGGCATCTGCTTCTTTCTTGCTCAAGCTGATCAACACGCGAAGTTTGAAGGTATTGACTGTCTTCTGCCATTT
>DATHIE010000407.1:0-2230 GCA_035316905.1 Chryseolinea sp.
ATCCAGGCATTCTCTTTCGTACATCCCGGTGCAATTTTCATTTGTTTTCTCTCTCTGGCTATATTGATTCTTTGGGAGAGGCCATATATTAAGAGCAAGAAGTTTGCTTCACTCATCCCCGCTCCTCTCCTGGTTGTAGCCCTCGGAATTATAATAAATGAAATATTAAAGACCAAGTTTCCAGGTTGGGCGATTCAAACAGAGCACCTTGTATCCTTGCCGGTTTCGAGTGATTTCACATCGTTCGTAGGCCAATTCACATTTCCCGATTTTTCATCAATAATGACAAAGGAGTGTTGGGTTGTCGCTGTTACTATAGCTATCGTCGCGAGCCTTGAGAGCTTATTGAGTATAGATGCTGTGGACAAATTAGATCCCATGAAGCGGACAACCCCGCTGAATAGAGAGTTAAAAGCTCAGGGCCTGGCCAATATGGTAAGTGGACTAGTTGGAGGTCTACCTGTAACAGCTGTTATTGTCAGAAGCACGGCGAACATAACAGCGGGAGCACAAACAAAACTTTCAGCCATAACTCATGGAGTGCTGTTGCTTCTGACCGCAATGCTGATACCCAACCTGCTCAATAATATTCCATTGGCTTGTTTGGCTGCAATACTTCTTCAAGTGGGATTCAAGCTAGCCAAACCTTCAATTCTATTGAGTATGTATCAGAAGGGGAAAGATCAGTTCATTCCTTTCGTGGTCACAATTCTTGCAATATTGCTTACTGACCTTCTTATTGGAATCACCATTGGAATAGCAGTGGGACTCTTCTTCGTTCTGAAGACTAACTTCCACAGATCTCTTATCAGCGTACACGAGAATGGCAACTATATTATACGTCTAACTAAGGACGTATCCTTCTTAAATAAGGCTCTGCTGAGAAGTACCTTCAATGACATTCCGAAAGGAAGCAAGGTCCTTATCGATGGTACCCGATCAATATTTATTGACCAGGACATCCTTGAAACCATTAATGATTTTCGAGAATCAGCGCGAAATCGAAACATTAAGGTTGAGTTAAAACAATCTGTAGTATCGTACGGTCCAATTTTTAAAACATGACGACAAAAGAAAGAATATTATTAGAGAGTAAGGCCTGGCTTGTTGAAAAGTTGAGCCTGAACAATAACTACTTCCACAGTCTAAGAAAGACGCCAAAGCCCAACATATTATGGATTGGGTCGTCGGACAATTTGATTTCAATAAGGGAAGTTACAAACACAGAACCTGGGGAATTGATTGTGCATCGAAACATTGCGGCTCAGGTTCGGACAGGCGATATCAATCTGATGGCGACTCTTGAGGACGCCATAGATGCGGGTATTGAGTACATTATAGTGTGCGGCTCAAGCAACTGCAAAGGCATCAGGGAAGTTGTTCAAGGCATAGAAGACCAGGTATACATGCGTGAATGGCTTGATGACCTTCTCGAATTGTACAACGAACACGTGAGTGAGTTAGAACCTCTACCTCAGGTTGAGCAGGAAAAACGACTTTGCGAACTTAGTATCAAAGAACAACTTTTGAAACTGAGCGAGCTGGATATAGTTCAACAAGCCTGGGAACGAAAATCCAGTCCCATTCTGCTTGGATGGTATTTTGATCTTGAGACAGGTACTATCAAAGAACTCTTTTCGATGACTGCCAGGCAGAGCATTAAACAGGTTGCGAGCGTGATTTGACGTTGCTGGGCGCATGCGCCCGCTATTTTTTCATTTAGCACGCACTTTTTAGAATCCTCAGGGTTGCTTTTTTATATTTGCACGCAAAAATTTGAGGATGGTAAAAAGCAACTTTGTTGAGGAGCTTCGTTGGCGCGGAATGATCCACGATCTGATGCCGGGTACTGAAGAGCAGCTGTTAAAAGAAAGTACAGCAGGTTACATTGGATTTGATCCAACAGCTGACTCATTACACATTGGGCACCTTTCGCAGATAATGACGTTGCTGAATTTCCAAAAAGCAGGTCACAAACCGGTTGCCCTTGTTGGCGGTGCCACGGGTATGGTGGGAGACCCATCGGGAAAGTCGGCCGAAAGGAATCTTCTTTCAGAAGAGGTGCTCCAGCACAATGTCTCTTGTGTCAAAAGCCAGCTCGAAAAATTCCTGGACTTTAGTGGCACCTACGCGGCGGAAATGGTTAATAATTACGACTGGTTCAAGGAGTTTAAGTTTCTTGATTTCATCCGGGACGTTGGAAAACATATCACTGTCAATTACATGATGT
>DATHIE010000408.1:0-8603 GCA_035316905.1 Chryseolinea sp.
AGCATTCCGGTTTTTGAAGTTTTCGGCTTGGGTTACTTTAGGCGCGATACGATAGATCCGCCCGGTTTCAGAGTTCAATACTTCTTGTCCGCAGATGTCGGCATCATGCCAGTCCAATACATACAACGCGCCATCCGGGCCGATCTCCATGCTGAAGCCAACCCATTGTCCGTTGTTCGCCATCATAAAATCATCGCCATGATGTGCTACAAAACCAGAACCTTGCGGTTGTAAGACATCGGAAAGCACTGCATGCTCGTGAATGTTTGCCATGAAGATGCGTCCCTTTTGTTCTGCGGGGAACGCATCCGATTGATAGATCCGTGCGCCGCCGTGTGCTGAACGGTGACTATGATCCGTAATGGTTTTAATGTCGTTGTACAAATAAGGATTAAAATGCTGACCTCCCTGACGGTGGTAAATTCCTCCCGGGATAACGTGCCACATGTGAGGTATTACACATGCGCTGATAAAGAGTTGACCGTTGGCGTCATAGTCAATACCCCACGGGTTGCTGAAGCCATGCGCTACTACTTCGAAGCGGTCTTTAACCGGATGATAACGCCATATGCCACCATTGATATCGACACCATCACCTTCCAGAATATCTTCAGGAAACGGGTCGTTGTGTTTATACAATTTCCCCTTGCCCACTGGCTTTCGTACCTTCGAGGGAGTGGCAAAACCCTGACAACCGTATAGCCATCCATCCGGCCCCCAATGTAAACTGTTAAGTGTTTCGTGACGGTCGCGTATACCCCATCCGGTAAGCCGTACTTCAATATCGTTTTCATCGGCCCTGTCATCGCGGTTGCGGTCTGGCACAAACAACAGGTTTGGAGGTGCACCTACAAACACACCATCAAAGCCCACCGCGAGAGCGGCAGGAAAGGCAATGCCTTCCATGAAAATTTTCCTTTTATCAGCGACACCATCATGGTCGGTGTCTTCCAAAATCAGAATACGGCTCTTACCAGAATTTGAAAATCCATGACCACGCGATTCATAATCTTTATTTTCGGCAATCCACAAGCGGCCTCGGTCATCCCAACAGAAAGCCATAGGTTGTGTCATCATAGGTTCGGATGCCCAGGTGTTTACCACAAAGCCCTCTTTCATAGTCATAGCCGCGATGGCTTCCTCAGGTTTTAAGAATTTTGATTCTTTCGCTTCTTCCCTGGCGATATTCCAGAGAGCTGCAGTATTATAAGTCCCATCAACACCCGAAAATTCCGACCACGTTTTGGTCAGCGATATGTCGTTGAGTATTCCCGTATAGGCAACGAGTTGGTGACGAATAACTTCTGTTTCACCGTTCTTAATTTGCCAGTCAGCTTCCCGGGCGCGTGCCGGTCCGACGCCTAGCTGACCATCGACGCGCCACGGCTGGGGATAACCACTGTTTTTTGGATGATCGAAGATGGCTACGTGCGCGAGATCATCACGCCCTTCTACCTGCATGCCAACATCTACCCACATTGCACGCTTCCCTTCTGCTTTATCATTTTTCTCACGTGCCGCATTCACTACTTCACCTTTGATACCTTCCTTCCAGGGCATGCGCAGGAACAATCCGCCATAATCATATTTACCAATCGTGATGTCCGTCTTCGCTTCACCCCGCCATTCGAGCGTAAGAAAAAATTTGCCTTCGCTTTCACGCATCGACCACGTTTGTGTTTCTGTCATGATCGTCGCGCCCTTTTCGTCAAGCATATTGTAAACCGTCTGCCATTTTACTTCGGCGCCTTTCGCTTCAAGGACGTTGACGGCAACTCGCTGCCAGTAATCACCTTGTGGATGATGAAAATAGTCGCGGCCGTTGACGCGCGTGTAACCCCAGTACAAACCGGTCTGGTGTTTGTGATGACCGGGACTGTACTCCGTTAACACACCTTTACCATCGGGTGCCGCAATGGGATGCAGATAGGGCCTGAAATCAGCTTTAGCGTTTTGCACGACAATCGTATTCTTTTCGCCTTCACGGAAAATGGAAAAGGTGCTGTCACCGTCATCTTGCATGATGATAAGAGAGACTTCTTCTTTGACGCTTTGTTCAGTTTTCGGACCAGTACAAGTGAGTATGACTAACAATAGCAGTATGCTGGCAGCTATCGCGATGTATGGTAGTTTTTTCATGTGCTTGAGTTTTTTGATGAGCCATCTGGTGTTCGTTCTGGCGGTACTTTCGTGCAAGTATCCGTTAATCGTTATCCGTTAATCGTGGGCAAGGGTTTTGAGAGTGGGTGTGATACTTCACAAATAACTAATGATGACTCGACGATTATCAACCTACGAATCTTTCAACAGCTTTGCATTCAAGTCCCCTCTAGGGGATTTTGGCACACTCGCACCCACACTCACGATTAACGGATAACGATTAACGTTTAACGGCCTGCTGCTCGAAGTAATAGACTCCGTTCTTATTGCCGATGACAAAATCGAGCTTTCCGTCTTTATTCATATCCACTGCTTCGAATTGAATACCGACTCCTGAGTTGTCATCAATGGTATGTCGTACCCAGGCGGGCTTTCGTTTTCCATCTTTCAACAACTCGAACCAATACACCATGGCGGGTTCTTGTCCTCCGGGACCATGTCCCTGGTGTGAATAGAATCTTTTGCCGGTTATCAGATCTGGTAGGCCATCGTTGTTCACGTCTTCGAGCTCTACACTGTGAAGTTCTGAAAACGTGCTGTCGATCACATGTCGGACGAAAGAAATATTCTGATTCTTGTCCTTTACGTGCTCATGCCACCAGAGTCCGTAATCGTGGGCCGATGCAGATACGACGTCAGTGTCCCCATCGCTGTCGAAATCATAGGTAAGCATTTGCGAACATGGGTATCCAAGATTTGCCTCATGAAATTTCCAGGGAGATGTCTTCATATCCTTCGGACCTTCCCACCATCCTCCAAGAACGATCACGTCCTTAATTCCGTCGGAGTTGATGTCACCCCATCCAAGACCGTGTGCAAACATACCGGTAGCCTTTGAGCTGGGTTCGCTGATGGCGTTTCGCTTCCACGTGACTTTTTTTGCCTTTACCGAACTTGACCACCAGTTCATTTGACCGGTTTTGTTATTGCTGAATACGAGGTCTTGCTTGCCATTGCTGTCGATGTCAGCCATGAACGGTGATTCATTTGATGCAACCGAATCAATCAGACTGCGCTTCCACAATGCTTCCACGCCTGCCGGATTTTCCAGCCAGTAAACTTCTTTGCCCGGAAAATCAAAACAGATCAGGTCGAGCCATCCGTCTTCGTTCACGTCCATCATAAAATTCAGGAAGGAGTCGCTATATCCTTTTGTATAATCAAATCGTTTTGGTTTCCAGATGTCGTGCGATTTCCACTCCGGCGCTTCGAACCACCGCGCTCCTGCGATGATATCTGTTTTTCCATCCTTGTTGACATCGCCCACCGTTGCTGCTTCGGTGTAGAACTCATCCCAGAGGTGGACCTTCTTGAATGTAACTTCATCTCCTGGGGTCTGAGCGTAAGTGAGGCCACTAAGAGTTATGAGGATGAGGAGTTGGATGTAGCGCTTAGAGAAAAGGTATAAAGGTATATGGTATAGGGGAATGAATAATCAACAATGATGTTTGCATCAAAGAACATTCTCCCCCTTTAGGGGGTCGGGGGGTTGGACGACGGTATAGGGTTTGGTGTTTCACAAGGTCAGTAAATAATTCACCAGCGAATTGAAATCACTTTCCTTAATCGTCGTGCTGAACGAATCAGGCATGAGTGTGTACTTCGATAACTTCTGTTCCACAATGTCCTTTTTTGGTAAAGTGAATTCTTTGCCGGTGATGTCGGCAAATACGCGTACTTCTCCTTCATCGCGCCGGAACAGACCCATTCGGATCGTACCATCTTTTAAGGTGATCGTATAATTTCGGAACGCGCCCGAAATATTTCTGTTGGGGTCCAGGATCTTTTCCATCAGTCCCCGTGAACCGGTTTTACCGATTCCATCTAACTGTGGGCCTACTCCAAGCTGACCACCCAACTTATGACACAGCCCGCAGTTCTCCTCGAATACCATCCGGCCTGAGTCCAGGCTTAACTTGGATTTGTCCAGGAATTCGAATGCAGCAAGGCGTTTGTCGATCAGCTGTTGCCTCTCTTCACTAACCGGACTGAGGTCGGCAGTCAGGTCAGTAAATTCCTTTTGCTGTTTTGGAGTGGCTTTGGAGTTCAATCGTTCCTCGGCGCGAGGACTGAGCAACACTCTCGGCAGTATTTCGCCTCGCCTGACTTTTTGATAGACGATATCTTTTCCTTCGGATGAACCGGCCAACGCAATGACTACGGCCTGCTGTACATCAGGTGGGATCGTCTTCAGATCTCCCAGGACTTTGTTTATTGATTTTCCAGGGAACTCGCCTAATACGCCCGTTATTCTCCGTTGGAATTCCCGGATCGAATCCTTCTCGATTATTTGACCACCTAGTGAAGCATTAGTCTGATCAATCTTCATCAGCGATCGTAGTGCTGCTTCTCGTATCGACCATCCGATTCTGGGTCCTTCGTCAAGAAAACGTTTCAGCGTCCCTGAAAGAGGTTGAACTTTAAAATCACCGGCAATATCAATAGCCGTGCGTTGATTGCGGAATTTTTCATCTGAATCTGTAGTGTCTGTTGGTGGATACCTGGCCAACAAACCTTTGGCAATCTGAGGAGCGTATTCGTCAAACACTTTCAGGTTAGCGTTGTCGGAACGTTGCGCGAGACCATCGCGAAGGCCTCTATAAATAAGCGCCTGCAGGTTGATGTTATCTTTATTATCGTCAAACGACTTGGCCACCATCATACTCAATTCATTTAAAGGCGTAAACCGGGCGATCTGCGTGTAGGCTGCAGGTATGCGTTCTTCCGGCAGTTTTCCTGTGGTCATATAGTTTGACAGGAATTTAGCCGATGAAGCAAACGGCACGTCCACCATCACGGCAGCCAGATAGCCGGCATCCTGTGGTTCCCAGGTTTTTGCCACAACTTCGCTGAGTACATTTTCATTCCGAAGAATATTGCGCATGCAAAGGCGTGCGGTGTAAAATAAATGATTATCAAAAGCTGGATCGGTATTCCTTATCACACTTAGCGCGGATTCGAGAGACTTCACACTGGGATTCTTCGCCAACAATTCTACGGCCGCACGTTGCACATGTGGACTTTTATCCTGTGTTGCGGCAGTTATGAGTTGCTCGTATGTTGAATCAGTTTTTTTCTCAAGAACAATTCTTAGCGCGTGCAATCTTATCAGGCTGTCAGAATGCGTGATAGCAGTTTTTAGCAGCTCATCCGAAAGTGCATTTAATCGTTGAAGTGCCCATAGGGAGTGAATATATTTTGTCGGCGTAGTGTTGGGTTTGCCTAGCTCTGCAATCAGGGTCTCCGTTGCGTCGCTACCAATCCGGTCTGTGATCTGATCTGTAGCTACCATTCTTGTGGGTAGGTTGTCTGAGTCCAGGGCCTCCAGTAGTTTTTCAAGGGTTCCCTGTGAAAGGTCAGGCCGTTCACGATCGTTTCCTTTATAGGTAATCCTCCAGATCCGTCCCCGTTGTTTGTCGCGCTTCGGATGATCTAATGGCACTTCATAGTGACCGATGATCGCATTGTAAAAGTCAGCTACATACAACGCACCGTCTGGGCCAAGCTTGACGTTCACGGGACGAAACCACGGATCTTCGCTCTTGATAAAATCGACTTCAGACTTTCCGACAGGAGACGATCCTTTCCAGGTTGCCGAATACCGGTGTACCCGTGAACTTACCACATCACCGATGAAGAAGTTACCCTGGAATTCCTCGGGAAACAGGTTGTCTGCATATTGGGTGATGCCGCATAGGGACGTGGCTTCTTTTTCTAAGGGTTTCATATCCGGCGCAAAGCCCATGATTGAAACTTTTCCAAAGTGAGGATAATCGCCACCACGGATGAGCTGGTACAAAGGCGAGCTGTGGCTATCGGTAGAGTAAACGTAGCCGAACCGGTCAAACACGAGTCCGAAGGGGTTCACCTGTCCGAAAGTCATTTGTTCAACGCGACTACCATCGAGACGAAAGCGGAAGGTATTGCCGGATACCAGTGTGATACTATCCCCATCGGATCCTGCGAACTTCGAATGGTTGGTGAAACCATGGCAGGCGTGTACCCATCCATCATACCCACGCATAAGATTACTTACCATGCCGTGGGTGTCCTGGTAGCCAAAGGGTCCGAACATGAGCTTGTCAGATTCCGGCTTGTCATTGTGATCGGAATCGGTGAGGCGATACATGTTAGGAACACTAAAAGACAGGGCCCCGTCGGTTAAAGGAAGGATACCGATAGGAATATTCAACGTATCGGTTACAGGCGTGAATTTGTCTGCCTCACCGTCACCGTTAGTATCTTCGAGGATCGTGAGTTTGTCGGTTCCTGTTGTTCCCATAATCGGGAACGGATATTCAAATGACTGGGTCACCCACATTCTGCCTTTCGCATCGAAAGCCATATTCATGGGTTTATCGATGTCCGGCTCTGACGCAAACAGCTGAATTTCAAATCCTGGGGGGAGGATAAAGCCAGCCAGTTCCTCTTCCGGTGTTCGCGGATCTGTCGGGCGGATATTTTCGTTGAAGATCGGTCCGCTGGTTTTGCTGTCGTCCTTAACTTGTTGTTCGCAAGACCATATCGTCAGGGCCAGGATACACAAAAGAGTTGTTTGAGTCGGTTTAAACATGAAGGAGGATTTGGTTGATGTTAACTTAAGAAAATGTGGGGGAAGTTCAAATGTGAAAAGCAACGACCAGGGGTGGGTAGACGGGAGGTTCGGCGAGGATGGTTGAATTCCAGCATATTTTAATAGAGAATTCTGAGTAATTTTCCAGCTGAATTTTCATGAGCTTACGTAACAAAGTATTCAATTTACTTCTCCGCCTCAAATTCTCTGTTGTACCTAATCATTTTGTCTCAAAGGACGATTTGTTCAAACTGAGGTTTGATGAAAATTGGGTCTATTCAAAAAAAGGAAACTCATTCTACAGCTTTCATAATCAAAAAGACGATTTGAAAGGAGGGCTTCAATTTTCGATTAGCTGGTATGTTCGTCAACCTGAATCAATGAATGAAAAGGAAGCTGTGTTACATTTTATTGAAGCGGATGAAAAGGAGAAGGTGGATTTTCAAACGGTAAGCATTTCAAATCTTCAAGCTATCCATTACAGCAGGAGTTATGGAGATTCTAATATGAATTTTTACTATTGGTACATATACCATGAGAAAATCTTCATTATAACCACATATATGATTTTTGATGAAGAACCTGATAATATAAAAGGCAAATGGCTAAAAAGAGTAACAGACATACTGAATAGCCTGGAACTGGATATTGATAAATTTCAAACTACGCGAATGAAATAAATAACAACCTGGTTAGGAGCATCATTGTACACGCGAGAGAATTTGCCCGTCAAAAGCATCTAATAAAACTCATAACGTATAGACCACGTCATCTCTTTCCCAGGTTCGACTTTTACGTGGATGTAGGGCTCAGGACAAACTGTTGCGGGCGCGGACCAATACACAAATTTTACAAGAGGTTTATCTCCCCTGATTCGAACTCCTGTCCCCGTCTTAGTATTTTCCACCCGCAGATCATAGTCACTGGGGTTGGCACCATAACCTGTTAATGGAGATACCGCGAAAGATTCACCTTTTGAGAGTGCCTTCTTATAAGTAATGGTATTGCCATCAATCACACCAGCCTCTACATTGCCCTTGAGTTCTCCCTGTGGAGCAAACGGAAGCTTCACGATGAAGTCAGGTCCTGTAGGCTCATGGTCCATGACAAAGAAGTTATGGTTGTACACATCCGTTTCAATAGTCGTTGTGCCGGTGTTCTTTAACATATACTCGATGACCAGTTCTGGTTTGTCGTTAGTGAGCGTAAGGTTTTTCGTGTACACGTATTGATACTTCTTATCCTTCAGCGTGTGAGTGAACTCAATGGACGATCCTTTCTTCTTCACCTTCCATTTACCGCCGTTCTGAATGTCATATGTTTTGCTGTAGGTGTAGCGAGGTTCGTCCGGTTTTTCTAGAATGCCTACACCGATACGCAGGAAACCTTCACCCGTTTTTGCTTCTTCGTAGCCGATAGGATTGAAAGAGTCAACGGGACCCATAGTGGCATCGTGCAAGGTGGGTTCATAACGTTCGAACCATTTGCCGAAATAGTGATGGTTTTTATATTCAAGGTCATAGATGACGCCGGCCCAGTCGAACCGTGAACCACGATAGTATCCGTTGACAGGATCGGGCAGATAAAGTTTTGCACTGACCATGCCGTTGGAGATAGTGGCTTCCGGCGGAAGTGCATCAAGGCCCAGGATTATCGAGAGGCTGATGAGACCCAGTACAAAGTATAACGGACGCTTCATGAGATACTGAATATCAGCAAATATTTTATGGAGGACATTACCTTTTGTGTAATTTGGGATAAGGCTGGCGTCGCGTTTGGGTGTGGCATGTTAACCGCAAGGACGCGAGGTTTCGCAAGGGGTTATAGTATTTTTCTGCGACCTCTGCGGCTTATCTTGGCGGCCTATGCG
>DATHIE010000409.1:0-10124 GCA_035316905.1 Chryseolinea sp.
TGAATAAAATATCAAGGATCGGGTAGTCCAGAAATGGCAGTCCTGTAATGAACAAAGCATTCGCAGGCGTAGGTAAACCTCTAAAGGAATCAGATTGAGTTTCATCAATATTAAAGATTGCAAGACGAAGCGCTGAACACACGGCGATCAACAATGCTACGTATGGCAGATATTCAAACGGTGATTCGAATTGCAGAAGCTTATACATAAATAGAGAGGGAAGCGCGCCAAAGCTTACCATGTCTGCCATTGAATCAAGCTCTTTACCTATCGGCGATGAGACCTTTAACATCCGGGCAGCGAAACCATCAAAGAAATCGAAAATGCATGCTGCCCAAACAAAATAAGCCGTTTCGAGATGGGCACCTTCCCATAGAAAAATAAGTCCGAGACAACCACAGATAAGATTGCAACATGTTAAAAAGTTAGGAAGATGTTTGATCATGAAGGCTCAGTTCGACGTAAGGGCACAAAACGGGTTGGTTGCTTTTTCGAATCCGATCGTTGTTTTTGGACCATGACCTGCATACACAACCACATCGTCGGGTAAAGTAAAAAGTTTTTCGTGAATGCTGTTGATGAGCGTATCAAAATTACCACCGGGAAGATCAGTTCTTCCAATACTATTATGGAATAACACGTCCCCACCGATCACGATTTTTTCCTTCTCGTTGTAAAATGCGACGTGGCCCGGTGAGTGTCCTGGCACAAAAAGTATTTTGAATTGTTGGCTGCCAAAAGTAATGGTTTTCCCTTCCTCGAGATAGCCATCGACAGATGCTTCCTGATACATCGGAAATCCATAGTTGCCTGCGTAAGCCTTCACGGCACGCATTACAGGTTCGTCGATCTTGTGGATATAAAGCTTGACTTTGAATCGCTCCTTTATGAAACTGTTACCCAGTACATGATCAATGTGGCCATGCGTGTTGAGGAGCATTGTTACCTTGAGACGATTGTTTTCGATAAATTCTTCCAACTCAACCTTTTCATCCTTCTCATAACAACCCGGATCAATAATCACGGCCTCGCCCGTTTCATCGTACAGCACATAAGTGTTTTCCTGAAATGGATTGAAGGTGAATTCCTGAATGTGGAACATGTTGATCTTTTTTGTCAAAGGTAGCCTGAATTTTTTAAGGTAGTGAACGAGGCTTGGTGCAAAACATCGTTAATCGTTAATAGTTAATCGTGGGTGTGTGTTTGGGTGTGAGAAATGCAGGTTTTCCGATAGGCGTTTTTGGCAAACAATTGGGTTCGATTTGTTAATTGCGTCTCGACTCCAATGTTTGACTCATGAAAACATTCGATGAACTTGACTGTTGGAAAAAGATCACGGTTTTAAGAAGGACGCTTGCAGAAATAGTCAAAGTATTTCCTGTTGATGAAAAATACAGGCTCACCGATCAAATTACCCGGGCAGCCAGATCTGCCACCTCAAATATTGCTGAAGGTTACGGAAGGTTTCATTATCAGGAGAATATTCAATACTGTCGGCAAAGTCGAGGGTCGTTGTACGAGTTGATTGACCATTTGATAGTTGCAAAAGATGAAGGCTACATCTCCCATGAGGAACTAGCTGGTCTAATTCATGAAATAACTTCCTGCCTAGCCGTTTTAAATGGGTACATAAACTATCTTCGGCAAGCAAAAACAAAGAATGGGGCCTGACATGCTCTATTGACACAACATTTGATTGATCAAATACTCCCACGTTAATACCACAACTCTCTTTACGAATCACACCCTTGCCCTCGCCCACGATTAACGATTAACCGATAACGGTCCACATCTTTGCAGAAATTCCATTACATAATCCTCGGCCACGGCTTGGCAGGCGCATCAATTGCATTTCAGCTCCTAAAGCGTGGAAAAAAAATCCTCGTCATCGATAAACCTTCTCCTACAACAGCGTCACGTGTCGCAGCAGGCTTATTTAATCCGATCACCGGACGCAAAATGTTAAAGACCTGGTTGGCAGATAAACTGTTTCCATTTCTTCATCAATATTATCGTGACGTTGAAACGTTAACGGCAAGGAAATTTTTTTCCCCAATGCCAGTGTATCGGCCATTTATTTCTATTGAAGAGCAGAATGAATGGATGGCAAAAAGTATCGAGCCATCGTTTCAGGCCTACATCCAAAGTGTATTCACCACTCCCTCTTTTCAGGGTGTAAAGGATCAACATGGTGGGATATTGCTGAAACAGGCCGGCTTCCTGAATACAGCTGAATACCTTGACGCGGTCCGGCAGTTGATCGAGCGAGATGGGACTTTTCTGGAAACAGATATCATGGAAGGGGACGTGGTCGTGGACAGCCAGGGGGTTCGTTATCAAAACTTCGAGGCGGAAAGGCTGCTCGTCTGCAATGGGACTCACGATAATCCGTGGTTTCGCTGGCTTCCGATCCGGCCGTTGAAGGGTGAAACGCTCAAAATTCAATGCGATTATCGGGAAAGTGTGATAATAAACAGGGGGGTGTATATCGTTCCAGCTACGGAGCCCAATCATTGGCGTATCGGGGCAACGTATGATCAGGGGGATAAGGAGCCTGGAGTCACGGAAAAGGCAAAAGCCGAATTGATAGAAAAAACCCAAGAATTGATCAGTTTTCCCTTTAATATTGTTCACCAGGAGTATGGATTCAGACCCACTACACCAGACCGTCGGCCAATCATGGGAAGGCATCCGGCGTTGGAAAGGGTGTTTACCTTTAATGGAATGGGAACGAAAGGAGTAAGCCTGGCCCCGTACTTTTCAGACGTTTTGGTCCGCTTCATTGAAAATGATGAGCCGATAAACAAAGAGGTGGATATCGAACGTTATAAATTATTATATTGGTCTTCCCCTAACAGAATATGAGTTTGCGAAGCGGAATATTTACTACACTAGCACTGATCTTATTAAGTTTTTTCCAGGTTCGGGCCCAGCAGTCAAGGGAGGTCTTTGGCAAAAACCGGATCCAATACCGCCAGTTTGATTGGGTCTACCTAAGTGGGGAGAATTTCGATGTTTACTACTATGATTCGCGTAAAGCCGTTGCTCAGGAAGCTCTCGAATATCTTGAAGGGGAATTTGACAGGATTACTGATCTCATAGGATACCCGCCATACTTTAAAACAAAAGTCTTTCTTTATAACTCACTGAGTGACCTGCGCCAAAGCAATGTGGGCCTTAATCACAACGTGTTCAATGTCGGCGGAGAGACTGAATTTATTAAGCCTTACGTGGAAGTTGCTCATCTTGGAACTGCCCAGGAATTCAAAGACGAGTTGTTGTTCCAGATCTCCGACCTCATGATCAATGAAATGATGTTTGGCGGAAATCTGAAGGATATGTTCCAAAGCTCAATCCTGATGAACCTGCCCGATTGGTTTGTCGATGGTGCTTCACTTTATGTTGCAAGAGGATGGAGCATGGAAATGGACGATTACATTCGTCAGCTAATGGTCGCACGCAAAGCAAAAAGAGCGACAAAGCTTACGGGAAAAGAAGCCGGCTTGGTAGGGCAATCAATGTGGAACTTTATCGCTGAAAAATACGGGAAGAGCAGCGTAGCAAATATTTTGAATTATACCCGTGTGACCCGTAATGAAGAAAAAAGCATTCTCATTACGCTTGGTATCACACTAAAACAACTTATTGCCGAGTGGAGGAAATTTTACACGGATATGGAGGTGTCTGTGAACAAGTCCTATCAGAATCCCCAGGACTCCAATTCGTTCACACAACAACACAACAAGACCACGGAATTCACGACGGTAAAGATCAGCCCCGACGGCCGTAGTATCGCTTACGCGGAAAACGACCGCGGGCGGTATATTGTAAAGGTGCGATCTCTTGCGAACGGCAAAGAAAAGACTATTATTTCAGGAGGAAGCAAAGTCATAAAACAACGGGTGGATTACCGGCTCCCGCTACTTGCCTGGGCGGATGCAAACACACTTGGTGTGATTGGTGTCAAGAACGGCCAGTATATTTTCTGGCTCTATGATTTTACTACGAAGACCAAGATACCACGTGAGCTTGAGCGGTTTAGCAACGTAAGGAGCTTCGATTTCTCCAGCAACGGACGGCTTGTTATCCTTAGCGCGGACTTCGAAGGAAAGAGCGACCTGTTCCTGATGAGCGCAAAAAGAAATCGTGCGCCCCGCAGGCTGACGAACGATATTTACGATGACCTCGATCCTACGTTCATTCCTAATACGAACCGCATTGTTTTCAGCTCAAACCGTACTTCAGATACACTTCGCGCGAACATGAGATTGCAGTTTGAACAATTGACGAACAACTACAACCTCTTCATTTACGACCTCGACAGTACAAAATTCCTTCTTACCCGTCTGACCAACACATTGAGCAAGGATCATTCACCGCGAGCGTTGGATGAAAACAACTTTTACTATTTGAGCGATCAGCGAGGCATAGTGAACCTGTTCAAGTTCAACAAAACAACCGGCATTTATTCACAGGTTTCAAGCTACGCCTCCAGCATCAAGGATTATGACCTCAACTTTGCGTCGAACACTCTGTCGATGGTGATGACAAAAAATCTCAAGGAGAACATCTTTGTCGATCGCGCATTTAATATCAATCGCCAAGTGTTCACGCCCGCTACACGCAGAAAGGATCTTCAGCAAGCGAGGGTGATCCGCGATCGCAGGCGACAACAGCAGGAAGAAGACAAGAGCATGAGCATAAAGGACCTGCTCAATTCGCGATTGCAGCAAGCTCAGCCTAACCGCGACACGGCTGATGTAAAAATCGATTCAGTTGTCAATTCAGTTATAGATAAAGCTATCGATTCAGTCGGCGTTATTCGGAAAGACACTGTAGCAGTACCTCAGCTTGAAGCTCCTGTGACACCTGATTCGCTGGCCGCTAAGAAAACGCCATCCAGGAAAGATTTAGTGAATACAGACAATTACGTCTTTGAAGATGAAGCGGTAAAACAGACGCAGCCGGAGGAATCATTCCTCACACGCTTTATGAAGGCTCGGGAGAAAAGCCGAATCACAGGTCCTTTTCCGTATGAATCGAAATTCAGCTCCAACAATCTCGTGACTTCCCTCGTGGTAGACCCGTTGAGAGGATTGGGAATATCCATTGAGACGCAAATGAACGATATGTTGGAAAATTACCGATTCTTCGGTGGATTGATGACCAGCGTTGACTTGCGCAACGGTGATTTTTATGCAGAATTCCAATACCTCAAATCGTTGATCGACTTCAGTGCACGCGTCGACCGCAAGGGCATCCGTTGGGAAGCTGAACCTATTGAAGACGGAGTACAACCAAACCTGTATCATTATTCGCTCAACAGAATTGAAGTAAGTGCATCACTCCCTCTTTCGGACAGAATTCGATTTACGCTGAAGCCCTTTGGTGCATTGGCACGGTCGGTAAGTCTCGGGCCAGCAGACTATCCAAACACACCGCCGACGGGTGATCCTATCAATAACATGTATGCAGGTATCAAATCGGAACTGGTGTATGATAACTCGGTGTCCACTGGCCTTAACCTGATCGAAGGAACGCGCGGCAAGATCAGTTTCACTCATCATCAGGGACTTCAGAACGAGGATTTGAGCTTCAGCCAGGCATCGGTCGACATTCGACATTATCAAAAGATCTATAAGGAAATAGTTTTTGCTGTTCGTGGTTATGCAGGAACGTTCTTTGGTCGCGCGCCGAAGAAGTATCTGTTAGGCGGGATGGACAATTGGTTCTTTAACAACACCCGTAAAGACGGAAGGACAAGTGAAGGTGAACCAAACCCTCTTGGATATCCCGGCGAAAATCAGGACATCCTTTTTGTGGAGTTTGCTACGTCGCTCAGAGGGTTCGACTATGCCACGTTGTTTGGCAACAGCGTGCTGATGGCGAATGCTGAATTCAGAGTGCCGCTTATCCGCGCGTTGTCGAGCGGGCCGATCTCTTCAAACTTCCTGCGTAATATGCAGTTCATAGCCTTCTATGATATTGGAACCAGCTGGTCGGGTAAACCGCCGTTTAATTCCGAGAACAGCGTGAGTTATGAAGAGATCGTCAATGGACCGTTTAAAGCTCAATTGAAGAATTATCTCAATCCTTGGTTATATAGTTATGGTCTTGGAATGCGTACAGTGATGCTTGGTTACTACATAAAATTCGATTTGGCATGGCCGGTGGAAAACTATGAAGTAAGCAAACCAAGATTCTACGTGACATTGGGCTTTGACTTTTAATGAGAGAATAAATTCGGTCTATTCTTATCCACCCATATCATTAACTTCGATATTGCATCCCTGCTAAAATTGTAACAGACGCCCGATGATCAAATCGATGACTGGCTTTGGCCAACACTCCCAGGACGACGGCCAGATTCAGATTTCAACTGAAATCAAGAGCTTAAACTCCAAATTCCTGGACCTGAACCTCAGGTTGCCCAAGATATTCTCTGATAAAGAATTTGAGGTCAGGAATGTTATTAGCGAACGACTGGAGAGAGGTAAGGTATCGCTTGTTGTAGAATATCAGCGCCACGGGGAGCAGGAGGTCAAGCAAACATATAATCAGAGTCTGTTCATCGCCTACTACAGTGAATTGAAAAAACTGGCGGACAGAGTTGTGGCCCCGTATGAAGGTCTCTTCGAACTGGCTTTGAATTCTCCGGATGTCATTCAAACGAATGTTAAAGACGGCTCTACGGAAGACGAGTGGAAGAGGGTCAAAGCTTCGATCGAAAATGTAATTGTCAAATGTGAAGAATTCCGGAAAGAAGAAGGGAAGGTATTAGGTAAGATGTTACTGGACTGCTGCGAAGTGATTCGCGGCGAACTCAAGAAGATCGAAGAGCTTGATCCGAAACGCATTGAGCGAATACGTGAAAGATTGAAAGGCAACGTCGTCCTTTTTTTTGGAGAGGAAGGCTACGATACAAACCGCCTCGAACAAGAGATAATTTTTTACATTGAAAAGCTGGATATAAATGAAGAGAAGGTCAGGCTACGTTCTCATCTGGATTATTTCCAGACAATTTTGAAAGAAACTCAAAACAATGGAAAGAAGTTGGGCTTTATCTCACAGGAGATCGGCCGGGAGATAAACACGATCGGATCAAAAGCAAGTGACGCGGCCATCCAGAAGCACGTCGTGGTCATGAAAGAAGAGTTGGAAAAGATCAAAGAGCAATTGAACAATGTAGTTTGAGAGGCAAAAAATCCGCTGAACTTAAAGAGACTGCATTAATCAAAATAAGCACCTGCAAGAGTCTTGCAACTGCAATCGTGATTTCCTTAGTGCTGGTTTACACCCATACAAAGGAAAATAAATAGCAAGACCTTAAATCAACTTTGCCAGCATCGTGATGTAACGTTCGGGGACTTCACCCTTAACAGCGGTTTGATAATCATTATAACTGCAGGGTACGATGCTGTTTCGTGAATACCGTTCTTTGCCATTGGGATAGGGGACTTCAAGCCACCATTTTTCGCTCACCTTGCTTTTATAAAATGTAAGAACGGCGGGATCAACGGGCATCGAAACAGAATATTTCATAAAGTCATTGCTCTTGAAATTCTGCTCGTTTTTACGATGATAGTAACCTTCAATGAAATACCAGATCATAGTTGCAACCACAGAAGCAGTCTTCTTATGTTCATCATCAAACAAAGGATTGTATTCGTAAAATCCCACAGAGCTTAGCTTTTCATTCAGCCCGGCATACCAGCAAATCTGACATGCCTCTTCTCCAGTCAGGCCAAAAGGTTGTGCATTAGCATTGCCCGGCGCATCGGCAGAACGGATTGCCGTGATATCGAAAGACATCATATCACCATTTCGAATGGAAGGTTCCATCTCTTGCAGATTCGTTCGCATCTGACCGATCCGGAATGCTTCGAAATTCAATTTTTCCAGGATAGATACAGACATTGGATCTATTAGGTAACTCTGGTAAGCCAGATGCGTGTAGCTGAAGAGATAGTTCGGTTCGTGCAACAATATCTTGTGTACGTGAGAACGGCTTTCGCCCGATTCTTTTTTCTCCTCGAGATCGATAAACGCATCAACATTCAATAGGCTGATAAGTTTTTCAAGAGTTTCATAACCCGAGAACTGTCCATAGTCAAGATCGTGAGATCCGCCAATAACGATAGGAAGGACGTTAAATTCCAACAGCATGCGACATACTTCGCTTATCCTGACATAAGTTTCATTCAGGTCATGTCCGGGGTTGAGATTGCCTAAATCTACGATTCGGTAAGAACCTAATCCTCGCTTGAGATTATAAAGCTTCTTGCGGATTTCATCAGGGGCTGAAGCAGTTCCTTTGTTAATGGCACTGCCACGGTCTTCACCAACACCGAATATTGCCAGGTGAGCACCCCGGTATTCCGGCATTTTTTCGCCAAACACGTGAATACTTTTAAAAAAACTCGCCGTCGCGGTTACCGAAGAATGCAGAGACTCATCTACCGGTGAAAACAAAATCGTCAGATCCATAAAACCCCTAAAATCTCCCGTGAAGATATGATTTTCATTTGGTCACGGGGCTTTCAAGGGGCCATTACCGACAAACTTTGAAGAAGTGGAGCAATTCCACGTTACAACATAAGTTTGCTCCGGAATTGCTGATTTCATTTTGACCCCCGAAAAAAGCAAGTCATCCCTGAAAACACAGGGTCATTGGCGGGCGGGTAGTTAATCTGAAATATTTAATGATTATATTTGGTTGATAATGAGTTAATTAATCTTGATAGATAAACTGTCGCTTAAATACAATCTCGACCTCAAGATCATTGGGGTGGCATTGTTGTATTATTTGTCGGCAAGGTTGGGCTACTTTTTTGAATTCGAAAACACTACAGCCCTACCCGCATGGCCTCCTTCAGGGATCGGTTTCGCGTTGATCATTCTGCTGGGCCGTTCTGCCTGGCCCGGTATTACCATTGGTTCGCTCGTAGCTAACATCATGGCCTACTGGAATGACCCTTCATTACCAGCCCAAACGATCATAACCATCAGCAGCATGATTGCTATTGGCAATACTGTCGAAGCCGTTTTAGGAAATTACCTGGTTAAGATTTGGATTAAAGACAACTACCCTTTCAAAAATGCGAAAAACGCTTTCAGGTTTCTGTTTGTAACGCTGCTCATGTGCTCGGTGGGGGCAGGGGTTGGAACATTAAGCCTGTTCTTCAACAATGCATTGGTGACAGAAAATCTTCTGCGAACTGGTTTCTCCTGGTGGGTCGGAAATGTAGTGGGGATTCTGCTGTTCACGCCTATTATCCTCGCTGCAGCAAGAAAGTTTGTGCTGAAGTTCACTTCCGAAAAAATGATGGAAGTGGGAATATTCTTTCTTAGTCTCATCGGAATTTTTCTGCTTCTTAAAGTTGACTACCTCAGACCAACGTTAGAACATGCGTTGCCATTCCTTGCACTGCCGTTCCTGTTGTGGCTTGCGTTCCGTTTTGAATTGATCGTCGCCATTGCAGGCGTACTTGGAGTGTCACTCATATCAATTTTCATAACGATCAAAGGTGGAGGTCCCTTTGTATTAGCTAATTCGTACAACTCGATGTTGCTGCTACAGATCTTTATCGGCGTGATAAGTATTTCGACCATCATCCTTTCGGCCACTGTCAAGGAACGTGGAGAAGCCCAACGGAAGCTTGAGGAATTCAATGAAAACCTCGAGTCGATGGTGCAGGAACGTACACGCGCGCTTAACGAAGAAATAAATACCCGTAAAGAAGCAGAGGAAAAGATTGCACGCACGAACCGTGAGCTAAGCAAAAGGAACACAGAGCTTGACAACTTTGTCTATAGTGTTTCACACGACCTTCGGGCACCGATAGCATCGGTACTGGGACTTATTAACCTCGCTAAAAAGGACAAGGACGTCTCCATGAAGGACCTGTACCTTGACATGATAAACAAGAGTGCACTTCAGCAGGACGACTTTATTAAGGAAATATTAGATCAGTCACGAAATTCAAGACTGGAAGTAAAACGAGAAGAGATCTTGTTTGAGCCGCTCATCGATGAAACGTTCAATCAGCTTAGGTTTGCGACCTCCGCTGGCAAGTCTGTGGAGAGGATCGTAAACATTGAACAAAAACAGCCATTTTTTTCCG
>DATHIE010000410.1:0-5257 GCA_035316905.1 Chryseolinea sp.
CCGTCATTGGCGGATTTCTGATTCCCGTTCCACGTATTCATATCCTGAACGAGACCATCCGCATGAATTACTTCCATGTTCCGATGTGGTTTGCAATGATTTCACTTTTTGGCTACTCGGTGTGGTCATCCATACAGTATCTCAGAACTCAAAACATTGAGTCCGATGACCGGGCGGTCGAGTCAGTAAAAGTTGCATTCTTTTTTGGGTGCCTTGGGCTTGCTACAGGCAGTATTTGGGCAAACGCAACGTGGGGTGCTTTCTGGACTAACGATCCCAAGCTCAACAATACCGCTATCGGATTACTGATCTACTCGGCATATTTCGTGTTAAGAGGATCACTTGAGGATGAAACACAACGCGGAAGGTTAAGTGCCGTGTATAATATCTTTGCATTTGCGGTATTTATTCCATTGATCTTCATCCTGCCCCGGATGAGCGACTCATTGCACCCCGGGAGCGGAAACAATCCAACGTTTCGTCTATTTGACACGTCGCACAACATGAAACTGGTGGTTTACACAGCCATGATTAGTTTTATTGCATTAGGCTGGTGGTTATATACTTTGTTTCTCAGAATACGCGCTATAAAAAAATTAAGAGATGAAATCTAAAATTAAAATCCTGTTTGCACTCGTCTTATGTTCCCTGCACTCACTTGCCCAGGGAAATGAAGATGTTGAAATGGCCGATTTATTACGTCAAGACGGAAAGATATATACTGTAGTTTTCGGATTGGTAGTTATTCTCACTGCAATGATCATCCTGCTTATCAGGGTGGATCGAAAATTATTTCGCATCGAACAAGATTTTAAGCGCGAAAAGAAAGCATAGCATCTTGCCATCGCTTTACGCGCGTCGATTTTTCCCACCACTCGGGGGATAACCGGAATCAATGACCAACATTCCAACCAAATTCCAATCCGGATTTCTCTCTCAACCGCTATCTTAACCACACGAATTCTTGGTCAGGACATCGAAACATGAAAGACTTCACCTTTATCACAATTCTTCTGGTCCTCGGTTGCCAATCCGAGCGAAAAGTTGAAACATATAAGAACTATATCGCGTCGTGGTCATCAGACGGCAAACAAATACTTTTCTATTCCGACCGAAATGGAAACTGGGACATCTTCAGGATTAATCCAGATGGCAGTGCCCTGCAACAAATAACCCACTCTTCATTTAACGAACGAGAGCCCACCTGGCATCCTCAAAAGAATGCGTATACATTTTCATCTGACTCGCTGGGGGAACGTCGAATTTTTATACGCGACTTTGATGCAGATAATATTATGAAACTAACCAGCGATCCTGGACAGCACGCTTCCCCTTCGTGGTCACCCGACGGCAATCACCTGGCATACCTAAGTGAAAAGGACAAACATTGGAATGTGTTAGTGAAGAGCGGTAAGGATTCAACATCTGTCATTATATATACAGGTAGCACTTATCCTGGTCGTCCTACCTGGTCGCCGTCGGGCAAAGAAGTTTTGTACTCCATTGCAGTAAATGGAAAAGAAACACTACATCTAACAAACCTTGATGGCACAATAGTGAAAACATATACGCCCGATTTTAACTCTTGCGGAAACGCCGTATTGTCACCAGATGGATCTTATATCGTCTTTGATGCTCATAGCGATGATGTACTGGATTCGGGCGACGGAAAGTGGGAAATTTATAAAATGAGCACCGTGGACCATTCTATTGTTCGGCTCACCTTTAACGACAAAGATGATTGGGGTGCCCGATGGTCGCCAGACGGAACTAAACTAGCCTTTCTTGGTTCCGGATTTAACAACACTGGTTACGAACTATTTGTAATGAATGCCGATGGTTCTGGTCGCACGCAGCTGACATCGAGATAGCAAATCGTTGTTGCCGTTAAGAGCCATTTTCAATGACTTCGATTCAACGGATCCCGTTTTCGCGGGAGAAACGATCCTGAAACCCTTTCAATCCTTCCCTTCAATCACTAATCAGTTAATCCCGATTTCCATGAATTGACAGGAATCATTCAAATACTGCAAGTATTCTTTCATCGAAGTCGACGTCCACAATGTTCTCAACACGGAGTACGTTTATGCCAGTGTAGGGAACAGGTTGTGCGGGTGGATCCGCAGGAAAATCAGTAAACAATTAAGATACCAGATATGAAAAAACTGAAATTCACCCGTGACAACGGCACTGACTTTTACAAAGAGCTGATTGAACAGCTTGATCATTACTTTTCGAAAAACAATATCGAACGAACTGGGAATGGTATCATGTTCTTTAAAATGGCCATGTACTTCACACTCGTGCTTGTTTTTTATGCATTCATGATAACCAGTACCTCAGTCCTAGTCTTTTATATATTCTATCTTTTAATGGGACTATCAGTTTTGCTCATCGCTTTTAACATCTCGCACGACGCTGCCCACGGCGTGGCTGTACGAAGCAAATTCTGGAACAAGGTGCTGTTCCAGGTGAGTTTTAACCTCCTGGGGAATAATGCTTACGTATGGAGAAAGAACCACACGGAATCGCATCACCTCTACACAAATGTCGAGGGTAGTGATATCGACGTTTTGAATAATCCACTTGTACGAATGACAGCTTCTCAACCACTGAAATGGTTTCACCGCTTTCAACATATCTATACACCACTGTTGTACCTGCTGTACTCGCTCAACTGGTTTCTATTTCGCGAAAGCCTTATGATTGTTAACATCTCAAGCCGGACCATCCAAATTACAATGCCAAGAATTGAAATTGTAAAGCTGGTTGCATTTAAAGCTCTCTACGTCGGATACATGATCCTCCTTCCGATCTACGCATTGCCGTTTGGATGGGAACATGTTCTGCTGGCATTTCTCTTCAATCATTTTCTCATCTCAATAATATTTGTTTCAGTTCTGGCCGTAGCACACTTGTCAGATTATGTACATCATCCTACTCCAGACGACGATGGCAAGCTTGATATAAGTTGGCCAAAACTCCAAATGGTTACTTCTGTTGATTATAACGCCGACAGCAAATTTTTGAATTGGACGCTAGGCGGGTTTAATGCGCATGCAATACATCACCTTCTGCCGAATGTCTGCCATGTTCATTACGTAAACATCCTTCCAATTTTTCGAGAAGTCTGTCATAAATACGGGATTGCCTATATCGAAATGACCTATAAAAAATCGTTGCTATCACATTTCCGGTTCCTGAAAGGTATGGGCAGGTACGTTCAACTTAAACCATCTGCGTTTGAAAGGTAAGCACATAAATATCCCGCAAGACAACGACCTGCTTAGGATGATTCATCGGAAGGTATCAAAAGGACTCGCGATTGACGCGAAACAGACAAGGTGGATGCTATCGGCAAAGTTCGCTTTCTATCTATCGCTGTTGTCTGTCTCCTACTTAGGTATCTACAAAATCGACAACGAATTTCTTTTCGTCGTCTGCTTTGTTTGCTACGGTTATTCGGGCTTGCTACTTGCATTCAATTTTGCCCACGACCTTTCTCATGGTACAGTTTTCAGGAAATCCCTCTGGAATGATTGTGGATTCATTTTTATCTATGCCCTGAATGGAGCTCACGGCGAAGCCTGGCAAAAAAGGCACGTTGAATCGCATCACTTTGCCCCAAATGTCGAGAACTATGATACCGATCTGGAGATATCGAAGTTGATAAGAGTAATCCCTAACAGCAAGCACTACTGGTTTCATAAATATCAACACATGTATGCCCCACTTGCCTACAGTACTTATTCACTTTATTGGGTATTTATAAAAGACTTTGTGGTGTACTTTGAAAATTTGCGTTCGAGGAGGATCGCTTATCATTTCTCATTCTGGACGCAGAAAGTATTTTACGTTATGTACCTGGTAATTTTTCCAATAATGTTTTCAGTACAAAGTTGGCCCACTGTACTAGTAGGTTTCCTATCGATGCATTTGCTTCAATCCCTGTTCCTGCTCTTTACGTTCTTCATGACTCATCATGTTGAGGGTTTGCAGTACCCGGAGACCACCACGGATGGTTATATAAAAACGTCATGGATCATGAACCAGATCAAAAGCTCCAATGACATGTATCCTCATAGCTCGCTTGCAAATTTTGTCTTTGGAGGTTTCAACAATCACATTGCGCATCATTTATTCCCACATATACACCATATACATTATCCAGATCTCAACAAAATATTATATGACGTCCTGATACAGAACGGCATCACACCAAACCAGACAACTTATTGGGGCGGAATATGTTCTCATCTCCGACATCTGAAAAGTATGAGCCACAATGTTGTAATTGGCACTCGTTGAGTTTTAGCGTTTTCCATCGGTTATCGTAACTTTTCTTCTTCAAATACTCCCCCGTTTTAGGGGATTGGCTATTCATTGATAATCTTTATTCATCAATCATTGTCGATTGCCATCGTATATTTGATATAAAACCACTCCCTATGATCGTGTTACAAATAGAGCACAATGTATCCACCTACGATGGTTGGAAGAAAGCATTTGATAGTGATCCCATAGGCAGGAAACGATTGGGCGTTAAACGCTACCAGGTCTATCAATCCGCTGACGATCCAAATTACGTAGTCGTCGACTTGTATTTTAATAGTCTTGAAGACAGCGTCGGCGCTCTGAAGTCGCTACAGGAATTGTGGTCCAAAGTACAGGGAACAGTTATGGTCAATCCAAAAGCAAGAATGTTGAACCTAAAAGAAACCGTTGAGCTCTGAAACTTCAATTTTTCCCAGAACAAAAATCATTTAACATCAATAAATGACTCCCAGAATAGAAATGTTGGGTGAACTGAAATTAGTTGGCCAGCGAATGACGATGTCCCTATCCGCAAACAAGACCCGGGAATTGTGGCAGAATTTCATGCGACGACGTAAGGAAATTCCGAATACGATTGGCACAAACTTGTATTCAATACAGCTATACGACGACCTTTATTTTAAGACCTTCAGCCCGCATTCGACGTTTGAAAAACTGGCCGCTGTAGAAGTGACAAACTTTGATGCCGTTCCTCCTGAGATGGAAGCATTCACGATGCCATCCGGATTGTACGCTGTTTTCTTACATAAAGGCGCTGCTGCAACAGGCCAGGCAAGTTTCAACTATATTTTCTCAACCTGGTTTCCTGATTCCGAGTACAGCCTTGATAACAGACCTCATTTTGAAGTTTTGGGTGAAAAATATAAAAATGACGACCCCGATTCGGAAGAAGAAATGTGGATTCCAATAAAGTAAGAATAGC
>DATHIE010000411.1:0-4138 GCA_035316905.1 Chryseolinea sp.
TGATCGTTCCACTAGATCCCTTGCAACCCGCGTCTGTCGACTGGAATGTAACGTTCAAACCATCCTTATTCTGCACGTTAGCTTGTACAACACCTGCGCAATTCTTATCGTCGGTGGCAGAGATATCGTAAACGCCCGCACCCACATCCAGGAATACCGATGCCGTCTGAGGTGCTCCATCATTTAATCGAAACAGATAGCTTCCCGTACCTCCCGATGCACTAACTTCTATACTTCCGTTTTTCAGTGCGCAATCAGAATCCACAACGGAAATCAATTCCAACACCACGGGATCATCGTCGCAGGTAATAGGAGCTGGTAACTTGTGATCGGCACAACCGACGCACAGAAGCAATGCTGCTAACGCAGTAGCAAATGAAGTTCTTGTCTGCATAGTAAAAGGCCGTGGAGAACTTTCTCCACGGCAATAGATTAAAACCAAGTTAAGTTTCAAGTTAAGTTTAAGGAGCGTTTGATCCAATGTTTCCCTGAGCAACAAGTGTCGCCAATGCTGCGGCACTCAAGTGAACATTTACATATCCGTTGTAAGTGAGTAGTTCATCGTACGTAATAGCAGTTCCGTTGTTGAGTGCATTGGCGCTCGTCACGCTCTTGCCGGTCGCGCCACTTACATTTTTAAGATCCAGCACAATACCTCCACCCTGTGTCGCAGAGTTAGCGTGTATATGTGCAGGATGGTCCCCACCTGCCGTTGTACCGATCAGGCTTATGGTGATCATTGCCTTTCCATTCTTGCGCTTTGCAAAAGTTACAGTACCACTGATGGCAGGGTCTGAAACGGAATTAAGCGTATAAACTTTATTATCTCCTGTTAATTCATTCTGACCAATATCGCCTTGAGCTATCAATGTCCCAAGGGCGGCAGAACTAAGGTGTACATTAAGGTAGCCGTTGAAATTTAGCAGCTCATCATAGGTGATTGCTGTTCCGTTATTCAACTGCGTTACGCTGGTGCGACTAATTCCGGTAGTGCCATCTATGTTCTTTAGGTCGATCACGATACCACCACCCTGCGCTGCGGAGTTAGCATGAAAATGAGATGGATGGCTGTTGCCAGCTGTAGTTCCTGTCAGCGCTACAGTGACGAGTGTCGTACCGTTCTTCCGCTTTTCGAGTGTAGCCTTGCCGCTGATAGCTGGATTCGAAACCGGCCCCAGTGGATATTCCTTTTTATCACCGGTGAGTTCGTTCTGCCCGATGTCGCCCTGAGCTATGAGTGTACCCAACACTGTTGTGCTAAGATGAACATTCAGATAGCCGTTGAAATTTATCAACTCATCATAAGTAATTGCTGTAGCGTCGTTGCGCTGACTGATATTCGTACGACTTTCCCCCGTTGTTCCATCCACGTCATTGAGGTCAATCAGAATTCCTCCACCTTGCGCAGCTGAATTCGCGTGAATATGTGACGGGTGTACGTCCCCAGCATTTGTTCCATCAAGTGCTACCAAAACAAGGGTCTCTCCGTTAACTCTTTTCGCGAAAGTGGCCACGCCGCTTATAGCTGGGTTCGAAACCGGACCAAGCGCGTATTCCTCAGTGTCACCAGTAAGCTCATTTTGCCCTACATCGCCCTGCGCGATAAGAGTACCCAGATTCGACGAGCTTTCATGCACGTTTACATAGCCATCTATAGAAAGCAAGTCTTCGTAGGTCAGTGCAGTTCCATCATTTAAAGCGTTCACGATGGTTTCACTTCTGCCCGTCGAGCCATCCACGGCGTTGAGATCCAAAATGATATCTCCTGTCTCCGCGGCTGTGTTCGCGTGTATGTGAGCTGGATGAGATCCGCCTGCCGTAAGCCCGTCGAGCTCAATCGTAATCACCACCATTTCGTCTTCGCGTTCAGCAAACGTAACTGTACCGCTTATGGACTGGTTCGATACAGGTCCGAGGTCATAGGTTTTGCTATCGCCGGTCAATTGAGGATCATCATCATCATCGCAACCCGATAGATAAATTAGTCCCATTGCCAAAAGGCAACATACTGTCAAGGATCTTATTAGTTTTTTCATGGTCTTTTAGATTTATTGCACATAGTTGTAACATTCACTGACGTGGGTCATTGCTTTAGGTACTTGCATTCTGGTAGTTGATGGATTCCTTTTAGCCAGGTCCGTGGTTTTGAATACCCACAGATGGATTCTTTTGGTTTAGTATGATATATCTCAAGGTTAAGGATGCCCCGACGCTATAAAGTTTCAGTTCGGACCATCCAACGCCCTCGATTGGAATTTTCAAGTAAGGCTCAATACCCATCATAAATCCCGGAAAGATTCGATGCTCGAATCCTGCCGTAACGTTGATCACATTAAAAAACATAGTGGATGATTTTTTTGAACTCCATCCCTTCTTCGCTCCTGGATTGGGCTGCTCAAAATTGTATTTGTATGACTCATTCAGCATAATGTAACTTGAGGCGCCGGCGCCAACCAGAAACCTGCTCTTGCCTTTGTTGGCTATTGTATACTGGATCATGACCGGTATCTCGAGCACATTACAGGAGCCATCAATAGTCTCGGGTATAATGCCATTTGTGTTATTTCTCCAGTAACCTTTGGGTGGTGCGTAGTCTTCGCCATCCCCAACATACTTCTTGAAGCTCTTTACCACACCGGTGGAAAAACTCCACGAGCGTTTCACATGATAGTGGAGCATCAGTCCGAATGACTGGCCCGGATCCGCATAGTAATCGAACGCGACCGTACTGAAATCAGGTGCTATTGAAAGCAGAAGGCTCAACCTGGGAGAAGCAGGATGTTCCGTTAGACCAGAGCCATATGCGTCTTTAACTTTCGCATCATTCTTCTCCATCACAACTGAATCTGCAATGGTGGCCTTCTGCTTAATCTTATCTGCTGTTGCAGGTGAACTCTTTATCTCATTATTTTGATTAGTATCATCGTTGGGTGCTATTATCAAACCCGGTGCGAGAACGTCGAATGATCGTTTCTCTACAAGGCTGGACTCAAACTGATTGATTTCGACAGGATGTTTGGTCGCGTTGACTATTGAAGAACTTGCAGAAACGGCATCATTCCTTTGTGTACCAACCCTGCTAATATCTTTATTGCGATTATTTTTTTTTAGGCTTTGAGGAGAAGAAGAATCAGATACGCGAGCTTCGGCGTGTTCACTAATATCTGTTTCGACTGCCACATTAGATGAGGAAGTTGGCTTGGCATCTGAAACAGTGGAAGAGTTGATTGATTCTTGATTTTCGAACGCAGCTGCGGAAGTTTGGTCACGACCTGGCTGTGTTAGCCAGTAAATACTGCCCAGCATTAGAACCGCTAAGAGCGATGCTCCGGAAATACGATTACGATTCCTCCTTACGATGGAAGAACGAGCTTCCTTTGCAGCCAGTCTCGCCTCCAACCTTTTCCAATCTTCCTCATTGTAGGAAATGTCGGGACGGCCGGATACCTTTTTAAAGAAACTTTCCAGTCTATCGTTACCGCGTTCTGGCATAGTCCGATTCGAAATAATCCGATAAAAGTATTTTTAGCTGCGCTTTAGCCTTGAATAAATTGGATTTTGAAGTACCGACTGCAACGTTCAACAGGTTCGCAATCTCCTCATGCGTGTAACCTTCAATCACATAAAGGTTGAATACAGTGCGATAAGCCGGGGGTAGTTTTTGCAATAGTCCGATTACTTCCTGGTAAGAAATCCCAGAGAGAATTTTTTCAGTGTCGCTTTCATTTTTTGCGACATCCATTTCTTCGACCTCGATCTCCCGTTGTTTTTTGTGATAATGGTCGATGGCAGTGTTTACAAAGATTTTTCTCAGCCATGGCTTGAAAGGTCTTGTCAAATCGAACTTCTTGAGGTTGCTGAAAATTTTCATAAATGCATCGTTTAAGATTTCTGAAGCTTCATCCCGGTTACTGGCATACCGAAGGGAGATACTCATGCCATAGCCATAGAATTCCTTGTAGAGCAATTTTTGGCTCTCGCGATGCCCACGAAGGCAACCCTCCAATAAAGTCTTTGTAAAAATTTCCAATGGAGCTTCTTTTAATAACCATTACAATCCTTTCTGCGGAATGGTTGCCCCAATGGTAAGATTTTGTATGGCCGGGGCTGAAAGCCTGGGGAAAGAGGGAATAGGGAA
>DATHIE010000412.1:0-12852 GCA_035316905.1 Chryseolinea sp.
CAAAGTATTTTGGATAATACATGGCAAGGCTGACGGCAGCAAAAATGGCGATAGTAAATGAATAACCACGCAAGATGTGATGACCCCGAAACCCTAACGCAAGGCAAAAGAAGAATAGCATGAGGAGCCATCCGGAATAGACATGCTCCTGCGCTAATGTCAGACCTACGTAGCCGATTAAAGCAACTGCTGAAATCGCGTAAAAAAAGAACGATACCTTTTTTGCCATTTTGAAGCGTGACGGTTTAAAGATTACATCGCGTCAGTGTCAACAAACCGTAGCAGTTTATTGACAGTCCCTCCTAATTTAACAAACAATTATTCTAATAAAAATCGAGAAAGATATTTGGCTGAAATCTTATTAAAGAAATTTCATTTCTATTTTAGCGTATCGAAATACCTTTTGGCTTCCTTCTTTACCTGAGGGGAGAGTACGATTGCTGATATCATAGTGGGTACGGCCATGATCGCAAAAGCGATGTCAATGATATTGAGCACGATGTCCATGGAAGCAACGGCGCCCAAAACAATGGTGGCAAGGTAAAAATAATCATACCAGACACTTCTCTCCTCGCCTATTAAGAACGACAAGGCTCTTCTTCCATAATAACTATACGCGAATAGAGCGCTGATGGCAAAAACGAAAGTACAAAGCAGCAACACGTAGTCACCGCCGTACGGCATAGCAGCACGATAGGCAATAGAGGTAAGGGTAATTCCACTGACACCCTCTGTGAGCCAGGCCCCTGTTACTAAAATAGACAAGGCTGTTAGCGTACAGGAAATGATGGTATCAATCACAGGACTTAACATGGAAATCAATCCTTCACGAATGGGTTCTGTACTTTTAGATGCTCCCATGGCCATGGCGGCAGTACCAATGCCCGCTTCATTTGAGAACGTTGCTCTTCGTACGCCCAGCATGATTATCCCGCCGACAATGCCTCCAAGAAAAGGGTCTCCTTTGTAATGGGTGGCGGAAAAAGCATCAGTGAAAATTAGTTTGAGATAATATGGTACATGTTCAATAAAAACGATCAGGATGATCATCACGGATACAAAATGAATCACAATCATAAGTGGCACAAGTTTGCCTGCTAATGTGCCGATCCTTTTGATACCCCCTACGATCACCACCGAGCAAAGAATTGCTATGCCTATTCCAATGAAGAATTTAGGAACGCTTACAGAAGCTGGGCCTATATGGAAAAAGGATTCCTTAATTCCGAGTGGTCGTAATCCAATATCGACCAAAGCTTGCGTAAGTTGATTTGCCTGAAAGATCGGTAGAGCCCCGACAAGACAACATACACAAAAGATAACCGCCAGCGGTCTGTATCTTGGTCCCATTGCTTCTTGTATCACATACATTGGACCTCCCTGCAGTTCACCCGAGCTGTCGCGCCCTCGATACATGCTGGCTAACGCACTTGTAAAAAAATTAGTAGACATTCCAATCAACGAAGTGATCCACATCCAGAAAATAGCTCCGGGCCCTCCCATCGCGATGGCTGCTGCTACCCCTGCAAGATTGCCCATACCTACCGTTGAGGCGAGTGCAGTTGATAGCGCTTTATAAGCGGTGATTTGTCCAGGTGCATTGGGATCATCGTACTTACCCCTTAAAACATTTAAGGCGTGGAAGAAGTATTTATACTGAGCAAATCTGGAATAGACAAGGAAGTATAACCCGCCGCCTATGATTAGAAATAAAACTGGCCACCATATGATGCTGGCGATCGCGGCAAGGTAATTATTGAGTGAATCCAAGCGGGTAAGATAGAGATAATAGTCTGTAAAATACAAATTTCCCGAAGGCGTTCGTGATTTGTGGAATTAGAAATGGAATGAGTCCATGGTCCATAGTCGATGGTCCATAGCTCCTGGTCGACAGGACGATCTTACTCATAGATCATTGCTCATTGTTCATTGCTCACTGTTAATGGTCGTTCTGAATTTTATTGTAAATTAAAGGCATATTCTACACCGTTATTTAATGTTTATGGCAAGACTGCTGTTGTTCTTATGCCTGAGTTTTACTTTCAGTAATGTCAAAAGTCAGATACTTGGAAAATTCTATTACAACAACTACTGGGAGCTGACAAAAAAAGACTCGGCTACCTATTTCAGGACCTGTGTTTTCGACACAACAAAATTTCAATTTGCGGGGGAAGTAAGAGACTTTACTTTGAAAGGACAGCTCGTAATGCTGGGTGGCTACAAGTTTGGAATGAAAAACGGAATATTTACACAGTACTATTCTTCGGGGAAAATAGCATCACAAGGAGAATTCACAGACAATCAGCGGACGGGCATATGGAAATACTATTATGAAAATGGCAACCTGCAACAGGAGGTTGATTTTAGAGGAGATGATTTTTTTATAAATTCTTTCTTCGATAGCGACGGTAAAAAGTTGTTAGAGAAAGGAACGGGTGATTGGAAATATACCTATGAGGAATACCGGGCTTTGGGCAAAATCACTATTGAAGGTCATTTTGTAAACGGAAAAAAAACCGGCGATTGGTTATGCTACTTTGACAACGGCGATAAGATATACGAGGAGAAATTCAAAGACGGAGAATTAAAAAGAGGTATTGCCTATCCATTTGGTCCCAATGCGTCCAAAAATGAAAAGCCTAAAACTTATGACACGCATGATTTTACAAACAAACTCTTACCTCACTATAAGTACGGAGTCACGGAATCATTTAGTGCTGCTGCTTTTGTCACCCAAACGGATTATCCATATTTAAAATTTCTCCGAAAGCCCTATGTATCAGTCGACTGGAAGGCCTATTCGACTCAACGAAAGATGGAAACCTAATATTTACAATTGTGGAAAAGCCGGCTGAGCCGAGGGGCGGGTTAGATGGACTCTATCAGGTATTGCAAAAAAATATAACATATCCTGTGGATGCCAGAAGGAAGGGAATTATGGGGAAAGTTTTCGTTTCGTTCATTATTGAAAGGGATGGAACGCTTGCAGATGTAAGAGTCGTAAAGGGAATAGGTTATGGATGTGACGAAGAAGCAGTCAGGGTGATCAAGATAACTTCGCCCTGGAAACCCGCTATGCAAAACGGCAAACCAGTTCGAAGCCGCTTTGTGATTCCGTTGGAATTCAAATTAAAAAGATAAAGTGCATTTATAGACCAACTTTGACAGCAATTGAATGCAAAGACAACTTCTAATAATATGTTTGGCGATGACCCAAAGTTGTGATACAGGGAGTGGCCCTAAAATTGACGCTGTTAACCCTGTTGACGAAGACCTGCACCCTTATAACGATGTTCTTACTGAACTTGTGACTCATCATTTTTATCGCCTCTATCTCGGGGACTATGACGTTGATAAGATTGATAAAAAGTAGGGCGGACTCAATGACCACACTTCTGGTAAAGGACAGCAATCATTTCATTCAGTTAAGAATTCCCTTGCGCTACTTTGCGTTCCTTGCGCCTCTGCGGTGAATAAGTTTTGATCAACTCCCATACTAGATCCACCAATTTGTTGTTCTCAATTTTATTGTAAATTATAGGCAGCATATCGGCGAATTAGCGGACGACGTGGTTATACACAAGAAAGTAATAATTACTGAAAAGGGTCATAAAAAGTAATGAACCATAAAATGCCATATCGCTACCGCATCCTGGTATTCCTCTTCTTTTTAACCTTCATTACCTATCTCGACAGGATTTGTATTTCACTGGTTGGCGTGAGGATAAAATCAGAATTCAGTCTAACGAACGAACAGTTTGGCTGGATACTAGCTTCGTTTTCCCTTGCTTATGCAATATTTGAAATTCCTTCTGGTGTATTAGGCGATAGGATCGGTCAACGGAAAGTACTAATTCGTATTGTGTTGTGGTGGTCGCTATTTACTGCGCTCACAGGATTGACAACGGGATTTATTTCATTGCTGGTCGTTCGATTTCTGTTTGGCATGGGCGAATCAGGAGCGTTTCCCAACAGTGGCGGTGTCGTTGCGAGATGGTTTCCTGTTGATGAAACTTCCAGGGGAGTATCATGGTTTACCTTTGGTTCCAATGCAGGAGCAGCCGTTGCACCTTTTATTGTTGTGCCCATTGCCGTTGCATTCGGATGGCGCGCCACTTTTTTTGTGAATGCTTTCATAGGATTAATATGGGTCGCGGTTTGTATCTACTGGTTCAAAAATCATCCTTCTGAAATGAAAGGAATTCCCCAAGATGAAAAAATATATATCGAAAAGAACCGCAGGGTCCAAACCCACACACAACGTTTTGACTGGCGGAAGACCTTAAAAAACAGAAGTGTCTGGGGTTTGCTGATCTCTTATTATACCACGCAATGGGCTTTGTATTTCTTTGTGGCGTGGATGCCTGTCTACCTTCAGGAAGGAAGGCATTTTTCGGAAAGTGACATGAAAATGGCCACTTCATGGTTATTCGTCTTTGGAGGACTTAGTTGTCTCGTCGCGGGTTACGCAATTGACTGGTTGGTAAAAAGAAAGGGCTTGCGTATCGGACGGAAAATAAGCGGTATAACTTCTGTAGCGATAATGGCTTTGGTATTCTTTATTGCCGCCATCACTCCTAGCAACACCGTCGTTGCAATCTGTTTCTTTATAGGTAACTTTTTCCTGTGGCACAGCATTGTATGCGCCGTATCGGTATGCGTTGATATCGGTGGCGAGCGGGCAGCAACATTATACGGACTTATGAATTTCGTTGGTCAGGTTGGTGCGTTTTTCCTGGCCATCACATTTGGAAAGATCGTTGATGCCACGCACAATTTTAATACACCTATCTATTTGATTGCAGGCTTGTTGGTTGTTGGTTCACTTTCGTGGCTGGTGATTCAGGCTGACAAGCCGTTGATTGAAGTGGGCAAGGCAGCATAGAAAACAACGCAACGGTACCCAGTTCAATCGGCTTCACCCCTACTATCCGGAGCTTCGGCCTCAGCCAATTTCTGAATCATCTCTCTTAATTTTTTATACTGTTCCGGGCCAAGCGTTTGTTTCCATTTTTCTTCGAACTGATAGTTCAGGCTTTGTGCTTTAGTCCTGAGGGCTTGCCCTTTGGTTGTCAAGTAGAACAGAACGGCCCGTGCATCCTCCGGATCCCCCTTCCGCTTTAAGTAGCCATACTCTTCCAACTGGTAGACCAACGCGCTCATAGATTGTTTGGTCATCCCTCCCCTGGCCGCCAGGGTTGTGATCCTGGACCCTCCCTCCTCGAGATATTGAAAGACCAACCCGTGTGAGGGCGATATTTCTCCGTACCCTTCTTCAGCCAGGTGCTGGTGCAGATTTACTACCAGGGAATCGTAGAGCTCCCGCAGGTAGGCTCCCGTATTTTTATAGTTTCTTTGTGCTGCCATGCAACCCTTGTTAAATTCTTACGTAAAATTAGTCAGTTTGCCTGACTAATTAAAATTAAAGACAAAAAAAAATGGAAACCATGAACTTACTGAAAGGCTTCAAAAGCGCACCATCACCCGAAAATACACGTGCTATCCCTGGCGGTGTTTTTAACTTCCTGTCAATGGGACATGAAACAGAGGGACGTCACGCACTGATGCGAATTATCGTAAACCGAGGTGCCGAGCCCCCTGCGCATACCCATTCCCGTGAAGATGAGTCCTATTATATTCTGAAGGGAAGCATCCGTTACACGATTGGAGAAGACGTGATCACGGTACACGCAGGTGAATATGTGTATTTGCCAAAAGGTTTACCCCACAAATTCGAGCTGTTGACCGAGCAGGCTGAAGTGCTGATGTGGATCAGTCCCGCTGGTCTCGACCAATGGTTTTGGGATAACAGTGCTCCCGCCCCTGATGGAAATCAATTGCCCATGCCACAGGGACCACCGCCCGCGCATGTGATTGACCACTTTGTAAAATCTTTGCGTGAATACGGTGTTGAGATGATGTAAACCGTTATCCGTTAATCGTTTTCGGTTAATCGCCTTGCCTACCGGAGCCCTGCGTAGGCAGGTGGGTGTGAGTGTGTGCAGGGGCCTTACGGAAAAAGTCTTAGCAACGCGAGCATTAGCCCAACCCGCGACGGCGGGAATTCTTACTTGGGCTAGTGGCTTCCGTTCCGGCATTCTTTTATTTTAGAACCGTGGACTTCGAAACGCGGCAACAAACAGCTATAAGTCATTTGCCATTTAATGTTTATTTTGGCAATGGAAAAACGACTTATAGCTGAACGTTGGCAGTAATAAATTTGAAAAAGGCAATCTATGACGTTAGACGAAAATGACTATTTGACTTATCAGTTGTATACAGCATCCAAGACTCCAAGAATTAGGAAAGCGAGAATTAGAAGCTGGATATTGACAACGGTTGCATTTTTATGTTTGACCTATTTGTTCTTTGAAAATAGCAACGATCTCCTTGGATATTACTTTTTGGTTGCTTCAGTCCTTAGCTTGACCCTCAATCCTATTTATTCGAGGTGGAGATACAAGAGGCACTACCTAAAATACATTCAGGACACGTTCAAAAAAAAATTTGGTGAAGAAACTACACTCGAAATTACTGAAGACTACATCGCAACCAGAGACAAAACCGGAGAAGCTAAAATCAATACCACTCAGATCGAAGCTATAAACGAGATAAAAGACTTCTATTTTGTTCAAATGAGAACTGGCGAGTCTTTAATTATTTCAAAAGTAAAGACAGACGACCCTGACAGTTTAAAACGAGAAATAACATCATTGATTGAAAAAAAAGTAATTAAACACAATGTAGAGTTGGACTGGAGATGGAAATAAAGCCCTTTAGAATCGTATAATCCAACCGATAGCGCGCATCGTGAAAACTAAATACATTTTTATATCGATTCCCATTCTTTTAATTCTTCTTTTTGTATTTAATACTTGGCGGACAAATAATTTAAGGAAATCGGGAATTGTTACCCAAGGAAACGTTATACAGGTAACAAAAATATCATACAAAGACAACGAGAGGTCCCATCGCAAAATTGAATACTATCAAGTTGAAATCTCCTTCATTGTGGACGGTAGTGAAATCAAAGGGTCTAAGGAAATAATACCAGCAGAGTATGATCTCAAAAAGCTTATTAAAGGAGATGTGGTTGACATCATTTACGATCCTGAAAATCCTACCGAATTTATATTGGGTGAATGAGTGCATTTGCCAACAATGTGCGTTGTGAGCAAGCTTCTATTCGACAGACAAGTGGCAAACAATAAAGTAAATAGAGTAAGAAGGACATGGATGTCATACATGACATACCTTTTGTTGTTCCTGACCTGTTTAGGTAATTTATATCTGACACAGGCGCTATCAAAAAAGTACTATTGGATATTCATAGGATTGGCTGTCCTTACAGTTTTGATCCGGCTTATTCTCAAACCCAATTATTTTGAGATTAAGGGGACAAGGCTAATAATTAACAGAGACCTTTTCTACACCGACAGTATTGAGCTTGAGTATATTGAAAAAATAGAGTTGGAAGAGGGACCATTTTCAAAGTCCCACATTCGGCTCAAAGACCACAGAATGGGACTGGAGTTCAATTACTTTATAGTGAATGATAAAGACTTCAACGAATTGAAAACCGCATTGAAACTAACAGTCGAGTAAAAGCCCGCACAACAAAATGTTGGGCGTAACGTGCCTTTGAAACCACCCATTGAAAACTTCTATTCCGGCAGCATTAAATCTGTATTTTAGGTGTACCAACCCTAAACCTCCTCCCAGATGGAAATCCCATCGAAAGAAACGCGTATTCAGTCCGTAGATATCGTCCGCGGCCTGACAATTCTCGTCATGATTTTCGTCAACGATATTCACGGCATCAAAGAGTTGCCGTGGTGGACATATCACATTCCACCTGGAGAACAAGGAATAACCTATGTGGATGTGGTGTATCCTGCATTCCTGATGATGATGGGGATGTCAATACCCCTCGCCTTTCGCAAGCGTATAGCCCTCGGCGACTCTCAGGCGAAAATCCTGTTACACATTATTGTTCGAGGCCTGTGTCTTGTTGCCATGGGTATCCTCGTGATGAACGGCCGCGAAATCGACGCGGAGGCTTCCGGGGTATCACGTGCTGCATGGAATTCACTCATGCTTGTTGGCGTGATCCTTTTCTTCATCAGCTATCCAAAGGCTGACGGAAACAAGAAAACATTGTTCCTGATCCTGAAGTGGGGAGGTCTGGCCATGGTGCTGGTTCTAATGTTTTTCTTCCGCAGAAAGGAAGAAGACCAGATATTTTGGTTCGATCCCAAGAATTCATCCATCCTTGGTGGCTTGGGGTTCTCGTATATGTCATGCGGCATCTTGTTCATGTTACTTCGGGATAAGATCTGGAAACTGGCGGCAGCATTTGTATTTCTCGTTCTACTCAATGTCGGCATCAAGGCCGGCGTACTTGAATTTGTCCGCACATTTCCTGCCTTGCTGTGGCCATTCCGCTCGGGTTCCGCCGCCTCGATCACCATGTCGGGCGTTGTCATGTCCATGATTTTTCTCGATGACAATTTTGCAAAGAGCTTGGAGGACAAGTTCAAGTGGGGCATCGCGTTTGTCGTGCTACTATTCCTTACTGGTTGGGCGCTCCTCCCCTTCGGCCTGGCCAAGATCGGAGGGACACCGAGCTGGTGTCTGTTCAGTGCAGGATTTACAGGCACAATTTTCATTTTCATTTACTGGCTGGTTGATGTGAAAGGTATCCGGCGTTGGGCTGCATTCCTTATACCGATCGGCTCGAATGCACTACTCGTGTACCTCTTACCTGATATCTACTACGCGTTATTCCGTACATTCCACAGGTCGATTGCCATGGTGGGATGGGTTGGTGTGTGGAGGCCCATCGCATTGACTGCGCTGATCTTTGTTATAGCAACAGTGTTGACCAGGAAGAAAGTAAGGATGCAATTGTGATGAGGGAATAGGGAGATAAGGAGATATGGGTAAAGGGAATTACAACGAAAATGAAATTAACTTTTTTTGCCACACAACAAGAATTTAGAAAGTGGTTGCAGAAAAATCACAAAAAGGAAAAAGACCTTTTAGTTGGATTCTATAGAGTGGGCAGTGGCAGACCTTCAATGACATGGTCACAATCAGTTGACCAGGCACTTTGTTTTGGTTGGATAGATGGTGTGAGAAAATCAGTTGATGAAGAATGTTACTCTATTCGTTTTACACCACGAAAGAGTACCAGTATCTGGAGCGGTATCAACATAAAGAAGGTTGCGGACCTCACCAAATCCGGGCTAATGACCCCAGAAGGTCAAAAGGCGTTCAGCTTTAGAACTGAAAAGAAATCCAGGATCTATTCTCACGAAAATGAGGCAATTAGTCTTGCGCCAAATTATGAAAGACAGTTTAAAATGAACAAGTTAGCATGGGACTTTTTTAAAGTACAAGCTCCTTCATACAGAAAAGTAATGATTCATTGGATAATGAAGGCAAAACAAGAAAAGACCAGGTTGTCCCGACTTGAAAAAACAATACAAATAAGTGAACAACAAAAGCGAATGGAGTAAATTCTTTGCGAACCCTTGCGGTGAAAAATAGGCATACTGCATAGCTCATTTACCGCAGAGACGCAAGGAACGCCAGGTAGCGCAAGGGATTTCTGCTTATTTATGAAAGCCGACATCTATTAAGCCAATCGTTTCTAAAAGGCAGCTTACTGTTAACAGTTTTTGAGAGTTACATAGATGATTGGGCGCCAACCCAAAAATAATGACAACCCAACACAACCAATTCACCTAAAACTTTAAGCCGCTCATCATGACCTTACACTCAACTATTAGTCCCACAGACACTAAAGAAAGAATCCACTCAATGGATATCATCAGAGGGATCTCTGTTTTTGGAATTTTATTGATGAACATCGTGGGCTTCGGACTTCATAAAGCCTATGAAGATCCAACCAACTCCGGCGGTGCCACAGGATGGGACTTGAATGTCTGGTGGATAAATTCAATGTTTTTTGAAGGCACGATGAGGGGAATGTTTTCCATCCTCTTTGGTGCCGGCATTCTCTTATTTACAGGTCGTTCAGAAAACAATTCAGGCAGCAGCGTAACAGACCTCTATTTTAGAAGGTTACTTTGGATGTTGCTTTTCGGTGTCATCCATTGTTATCTGTTGCTCTGGGACGGTGAGATATTATATGCGTATGCTGTCGTAGGCATGTTTGCCTTTAGTTTCAGACACTTGAAACCAAAGCATCTGATAGTTGGAGCTACCCTCATTTTCTTAGTTGCCTTAGCGTTAAGTATCAAAGAATATTTCAAGGCAAATCATATGTTTGAATCAGCTGCGATTGCGGAGCAAAAGAAAAGCCAGGGAGAGCATTTAAATAAAGAGGAGGAAAATGCGATTTCACAATGGAACAATAAAGTTTCTGAGCTGAAGACCACTCCTGAACAAGTGAAAGACGAAATGGATGCCAGGAGCAAAGGTTATCTTAGTATTGTGATGCATAAAGCTCCTCTGAATGAATTCATGCAAACCACTTTTTTCTATCGACTGAATTTTTGGGATATACTTGCCATGATGCTCCTGGGCATGGCCTTTTTTAAACTGGGAATTTTAAAAGCTGCGAGGTCAACACGTTTCTACCTGCTCATGGCTGTGATCGGGTATAGCTTCGGTATAGCCGTCAATTATTTTGAAAGCTCTCAACTGATGTCCAATAATTTTTCAATTTTATCTTTTTACAGGACCTGGATGACCTATAATTTAGGAAGGATTCCCATGACGATGGGTCATATTGCGCTCATCATGCTTTTCATTAAATCTGAATGGTTGCCACTATTACAAAAAGCATTGGCAGCTGTAGGTCAGATGGCTTTTACCAATTATATCACGCAATCAATTATCTGCAATATTATTTTCCTGGGATATGGTTTTTCAATGTTCGGGAAATTGCAGCGGCATGAGTTGTATTACATCGTTGTGAGCATTTGGATTTTTCAATTGATCGTGAGTCCAATCTGGTTGACGTATTTCCGTTTCGGGCCACTTGAATGGGTGTGGCGTTCTTTAACCTACTGGCAAAGGCAACCTTTTAGAAAGGCAGTCGATAATAGTGCTAATGCCAGTAAATTAGCCGAAGTCTATTAAATAATTGCCTTGCGGCCCCTTGCGGTCCTTGCGTCTTTGCGGTAAAAAGTATTTACCCCTGGCCGTTAGTTGTTCCGTTTTGCAACCCTCATCAACTCCGCCTTGTTTGAGACCGTTCCGTGAAATGGCAATATCACATCATAATCAAGTTTCAGTCGGTCAATGTTTTCAAGCAGGTTAACAGCAAACGGACTTACTATTTCGGGCACAGGTGCATCAGCTGGAATGCGCGCGAACATGTCGCATACCGCCAGTATCTTTTCCTTAGGAAAATAAATCATAAGGATCCCATCGTTGTGCAAGTTACCAGCGATATGATAAAGCTCGATCGTGCGGGTTCCGTCAGAGATTGTTTTTTTATCCTTAAAACTCTCAATCACGGCCTTCTTTTTGGATAACTCCAGCTTATCCGGATTCAATGTGTGAGGCGCCTTGAATGTCTTTTCGTAAAATGCCTTGTTGACATCATGCGTGATAATGGTTGCACCTTCTGCCACATAAGTCCTTAGTCCCGATGAATGGTCAAAGTGGTGATGTGTGTTTACGAGGTATCTGATAGGCTTGTTAGGAACTAACTTCTTAACTTCTTCTATAACCGCCAGCGATCTGACTTCACTGAGAGGCGCCTCAAGCACGGTGACAAAATCAGCAAACTCAACAGCTATGCTCGCCGTTGCACCACCGCCTGCCACATAATGTATTCCTTCTGCGATTTTCTGGGACTCAACAACCGGCGCCGCTGCAGGCGGGTTCGCTTGAATTGTGACCTCCGCATTCGGCTTCACATCTGTAATCGTCAGGTCATACACCGGATAGCCGCCGTCTTTTTGCAGGATACGGGTCGGAAATTTTAAGCCATTGAAATCTTTGTATTCCGAATAATTGACTTCAACCGGCACATCGCCCAATACGGCATTATCTGTCCACGTTTCCACTTTCTCGACCTCTCCCTTTTCATTGATGTAGCCATTTAACTTGTACTTGGTCTCAGCAGTAAATGACACCACGTTGAATTTCTTTCCACCTACTTTAGAAGGTTTAACGGTTGCCTTATTGGCCAAGGCTGCTTTTAGAAAACCATGCGGTGTAATCCAGATTCCCGCCCGACCAGTCCACGGCGAATTGCTATCAATCACCTGGTTCTGCGTTTGCTCACCAATAAGAGGCTGCATCCCTCCTCCGCGTGGAGGATTTTCCGCCTGTGTTCGAACAAGCTTCTGAGTAGAGGCTCCTGACTCATAATTTATTCCTTTGGTATAACTCTTAGCATTGAACTTCGGCCACGGCATGGTAGGGTTAGGGTTTTGTCCGAAGCTAAAGACGTAACCCGATCCTGAATACTCAAGCGTCTTAAGGTCGGAAGCCCCCAGGGACTTCACCGCATTGTTAATAACTGTTTGCGCATCCTGTGCATTCAAACAAAACGCTGTAGCCGCCAGGGCTACGCTCAGAAAGAATAATTTTTTCATGGTTGTAATTTTTTTGAACTACTGTGGTCGGAAGGATGTGAATATAACGAAATTTCCAAGCTGTTTTCTTTGCGATCCCTTGCGTTCCTTGCGTCCTTGCGGTAAATGAGTTTGCGGTGTACCTCTTCTCACCGCAGAGACGCAAGGGACGCTGAGTAGGCAAGAGGGAGTTTCACCCTCAAGCCTCTCACAGAACCGTACGTGAAACTCTCGCTTCATACGGCTCGTGTTATTCTTTGATAAGTCGTCAGTCCGCGTGCCCAATGGTAAA
>DATHIE010000413.1:0-6229 GCA_035316905.1 Chryseolinea sp.
AAAAATTTGAAGTGTTGCGTGAAAAAGATCTGCAAGGCTTAAAAGGAGTGGCCGTCATTCCTGTGCATGTAGATACACTACAGCAAAAAGCCTGGCTGATTGCCGGTTCAAGCAATGCGAGGGCGCATTTTGAAATGGATATGTATGAAATGGATTTGAAAACCAGGAAGTGCATGCCGATCATTTTTAGAAAAGGATCAACGCAGTTAGACACAACAACCATAGAAGCTATCCTGGTCAAACCTTACAAGAATGGGTTGATGGTTTATGATGAAAAACTGCCGGGCCTTTTTGAAGTGATTCCCGGAAAACAATTTGCGGACGTATTGATCCCGTTAAAAACTCATACCATGGTCGGCGAAGTGGAAATAGAGGAGGACAGGTTTATTTTCCTGCGGAGTTACGAAGCGCTGCCCAACCTGTCATATGAAATGAAAAATGGCACATGGACAAAAATACCACACATGCTCGACAGCTTTCCTTGGCAGTCACTGGTGTTTAATGAAAACGACAAAACCCACTGGATTAGCTTTGAAAATGAATTGGTGCACTACGATAAGGATTTCCGACGCATCAGGGCGTATGCATGGGGAGATGAAAATATTGAAATGATACTTGACATGGTTTTGGACGTTAAAGGTAACCCGTGGTTTATTAATGACATCGGGCGCGTGGGCCGGCTCGACGTCGCAACCCACGTGATTAGTTATCTGTCGGCTGCCGATGGTTATCAATACAAAGACTTTGACTGGTCTACACCCATGCTGAAAGACGCTCGCGGTAACCTGTATCTTGGAACGGGATACACCAAAGGAAGTGAGGGGCTGGACGTGGTGAACGTAAATCTGTATACACCGGCTCATGCTCCTTCTATATATCTACGTTCTCTAGCGATCAATCAAAAACCGTATGACCATTCTGTCGCTTTAAACCGCCTTACAGAATTGTCCTTAGCGCATGATCAAAATAGCTTCGTTCTGGAAACTGGTATAATTGATCACTATTCAACGGGTACTGGTCGACTGAGACACAGACTAGAAAAGAATGGCAAAGCTGAAGATTGGCTATCCGGATCTACATACCACACCATACGATATGACGATTTGGCACCGGGTTTATACCAGCTGGTAATACAAGCTTCGGATGCCGGTAGCAATTTCAGCACGGAGAGAACAATAACCATAACAGTTAATTCGCCTTTTTGGGAAACTTGGTGGTTTAGGACTTTGGTCGTTCTTACAGTGATTTTCGGAACGTACACTATCATACAACTCCGTTCAAGAAGTCTAAGGGAGCGTAATGCAGAACTTGAAGGTAGAGTGATTGTGCGTACCAAGGAACTGAGACATTCTTTGGAAGAACTCAGAGCCACTCAAGCGCAACTCATTCAATCGGAAAAAATGGCGTCGCTTGGAGAACTGACTGCCGGCATCGCCCATGAAATACAAAATCCGCTGAACTTCGTAAATAATTTTTCAGATCTGAACAAAGAACTGTTCGCTGAAATGAACGAAGAGATTGAGAAGGGAAACCTAGATGAGGTAAAGGCAATTGCTAAAGACATTGCCGATAATGAAGCAAAGATCAATCACCATGGAAAACGTGCAGACGCCATTGTCAAAGGAATGCTACAACACAGCCGAGTAAGGGACGGTAAGAAAGAACTGACTGATATAAATCGCCTGGCCGATGAATACCTGCGGCTAGCCTACCATGGGTTAAGAGCAAAGGATAAGTCCTTCAATGCTAGCATTAAGACCGACTTCGATGAAAGCGTAAAAAGTATTGAAATCATTCCGCAGGATATTGGCCGTGTTGTACTGAATTTAATCACTAATGCCTTCTATGCAGTAACGGAAAAAAGGAAAGTGCAATTCAATCACCAAATGGCTGGACAATCGGTTTATGAACCTACTGTTTGGATAAGTACAACGAAGACTTCGAATACACTCGAATTGAGGGTGAAAGATAATGGCAATGGTATTCCAAAAAATGTGATCGATAAGATCTTTCAACCTTTCTTTACTACAAAACCTACCGGTCAGGGAACTGGCTTGGGGTTGTCATTGAGTTATGACATTATCAAAGCGCATGGCGGGGAGCTATTGGTTGAAACGACCGAAGGGGAGGGCGCAACTTTTATAATGAAACTTCCAGCTACCTAACGGCAGATCCTTCGCTCCTCAACAATGTCATAAAGAGCAGTCACTTCATTGTCAAACTACTGCGCCAATGGAATGGGTTTTGCGAATTGGATAACTACAGATGACTTTTCAGGCGAAGGACCTGTCGGAACATTGGACAGCGATGCTAAGAACAAAAGCCGTTCTTACATTGGGCAGTCCTTCGCGGCCGGATGGAGCAAGCCTAACTAAATGTGTGCCTCCATTTCTTGCGAGCAAGATTTAATAAATTGAGAAGACGCTCTGGATGACAGCCAAAAGGGTCAAAAAGGGCGAGGGCTTGTTCTCATTTCTTACGCAACAAATCAAAAACGTGAGTATACTTAATTGTAAAACTCCGGTTATTTACCTCGCCGCCAGTATACACGTCATTGTAAACAATGAACAACCCGGTATTTGCCTGCTCAAGCAAGTTAAACCGTACATTGAATGACCATAGGTCTTCTTCACTGTTGTACTGAATAAAACTCTGCAGATTAATCCGTGGCTTGAAGGAATAGGTAATCCGTGCTCCGAATATCGTCGCCAGGAAATCCCCACCAGGTAAATGAACGTCGTTCATGGCTAAGCTATACTCGGAATTGAATTTATCACCCAAGCGTATACCCAGGGTGCCAGTGTTAAGATATCGAGTCCCTCCAAAAGAACCACCCAGGATTGACCGTGTACTGAGGTACAAAGGTTTGCTCATGTTGGTCATTATAACAAGTTGGAACTCCTGATGATCATACGTTCCCGTTGGTACAAAAATGTCATCGGAGATTTCAAAAGGCGTAACTACCCCTTCCGTTGTAAAATTTATTCCGGTATGAATTTCCATTCCATTGATCCAGGCCCAGTGATTGTCCACATGCAGGTAGCTAGTCTCCTGAAATCCGCTATAGTTCCAATAGCTTCGGTAGGTAATGTGAGGGCGGATCTCCAGCAGGCCGAACTTTCCGTTCATACGTATCTGCTTAAAAATGCTAGCCTCCGGTTTGCGGTAGGCGGATCGTAGTAGAAATCCGACCTCGGGATTAAAACCCTGGCCTACCTCTGAATAGCCCAGCGAAGAACGAAGTCCGTTCCATTCATAAGTCCCAAGGAATTTGAATGCTTGTTCATTTGACACTGTATCCGGCGTCTGTGTCTGTGCATAAAAGCCAGATATAGTTGCTTTTTTACCAATTCCCCATTTGCCATCAACAGCATAGGTTCGGTTGTAGTCATTGTCTTTCTCGCCCATACCCTGACGGTTAATGAATATGGCGCCGACAGAAGACCGTTGAGCAAGCTGCTGGTTGATTCTGGCCACGGTAAAATTGTTTTGTTCAATTTCAAGTTCACCTACATCATCCGTAAACAAGTTTAAGAAGCCAATGTTTGTGTTCTTGATTTTTCCGGAAAGACGAGCACCGCCAATGATCGGTACGATCTCACCCTCGGGTCCAATTCCAATCCTGCGACTGAAAAAAAGATCAACCTCTCCGGGGCTGCCGACCGAAAACTGGCCAGCATTCTCCAGGAAGAACGGACGCTTTTCGGGAAAGAATAGGTTGAACCGGTCAAGATTCACTTGTTCCTGGTCTACTTCCACTTGTGCAAAGTCAGTGTTGTATGTGAGGTCCAGCGTAACGGCAGGAGTAATGCTGTACTTAATGTCGGCACCAAATTCCGGTTCGTACTTCGTTTCAGAAGGATCTGCTGTGAAATCCCTTGACGCACGTCCCAGCGCATAGGGGATGAGTTTTAGATTACCTGGACTTTGAAGGTTCAATCCTGTTAGAGTTCCTTCCAGCGACAACCGCTTTAGATCAAACTGGATAGGAAGCGGCGCCCAATACGCGATCTCGTTTGTTTTACGGATGTTGCGCTGAAAATTTACTCCCCAAACCTGGTCTTTGCCAGATGCAAAACGCAACGTGCGCAGTGGTATGGCGAACTCCGCGCTCCACCCAAAATCACCTACTAATGCTTTGACGGTCCACGACGCGTCCCAATTCAAATTGAACCCACCGATAACACCTGCCTGTAATCGTGCCACCGAAAAATTTCCCTGCCCTTCATTGTCAACCTGTCCATCGTATTCGATACCAAGAGAGTTGGTTCCAAAGATGAAACCATTTTGGCCATCGTGGTAAGTATCCAGTATAAAAAGAAAACTGTCCGTATTGTCCAGGGTAGCATCTCTGCGCGCATCGGAGACAACAAGGCGTTGGGGTTCGGCATCGTAACATACTACGGACAAATAAAAGGTCGTCGTCGTATAGCCTATACGAACCTCCGTTTTTTCAGATGCAGGAAATCCTGCATTGGGTTTTGTTTGCCAGAGTTGATCGATTGGCGTTACCGCTTGCCATATTTCATCCTGAAGAACTTCGCCATCGATTTGAGGATCGGTGCCCAGACTGGTTGACTGTGCTGTTGGTCTTTTCGTGATGTCGGGCATATTAACGATGTCCTGCGCAGCAATTTCTCCAACACCCATCACCAGAATAAATTGAAAATAAAGACGTCTTGCAGTGTGGCTAAGGGCCATTCGATCATGAATTTTAATTGGCCATTAAATTAGAGATTAGCGAATATTTATGGGCACCGCTTGTGTAAGTGGTCTAAGCAGCCATTCCTTCGACCTTAAGCTCAATACTTCTACCGTGGTCAAACGCGTTATTGATCCAGTCAAAATTCACTTTACTTTCTTTATATTTAGTAATGGCCTCGTTAATTCCTGGGTTTGAGTATGATATTTTTATAAGTTACCGCCACAAAGACAACAAAGGCGCGCACTGGGTGACGGAGTTTGTCGACGCATTAAAGACAGAACTAGAGGCCACATTCAAAGAAGACATCTCCATCTACTTTGACGAAAACCCATACGATGGGCTGTTACCTACCCATGATGTAGACGATTCTTTAAGAGCTAAGCTCAAGGCCCTTATTTTCATCCCGATTGTTTCCCACACCTACTGTGATCCAAAAAGCTTTGCCTGGAATAATGAGTTTTTGGCTTTTAAGAAGAGTGCCTCTGAAGATCCGTTTGGGTTAAAAGTTAAGTTACCAAGTGGCAATGTGGCCAGTCGGGTATTACCCGTTCGTATTCATGAAATTGATGCATCTGACCTACGGATGTTGGAAAATGAACTTGAAGGAAAATTAAGAGCCATTGACTTTATCTACCACTCAGCCGGCGTGAACCGTCCGTTAACTCCAAAGGACGAACGGGACGGAAGTCTTAACAAATTCTTTTACCGTGATCAGCTTAACAAAGTAGCCAATTCGGTGAAGGAAATTGTTCTTGGCTTACAACATGCACAGTCCACAGATGCCTCCACTGAGGAAAAGCAACCGACGACGGCGAAAAGGATTCCGTTTAAAGCCGAGCTGAATCGAAGAAATGTATTGAGGGCAAGTTTGGTCTATATGTTATTGTCGCTTGTTGTCTGGCAAATAGTTTCGATCAGCATCGGACTATTTAACCTTCCTGCCAGTACCCTTAAGGTTGTTACGCTTGTTCTTGTTATTTTTTTCCCCGTTGCTATTTTAATGGCGTGGCTGATTGAACGAAGCCCTCACGGATTCATAGGGACTGGAACCCCCGGCTCATTCTCAAACCCGTTCAGTCCTGATCAGAAAAAGCCATTAACAAGCAACGTTTTTATTTTGCTGTTATTCGCTACCGCTATTGCACTGTTTTTGTTTTTCCCTGCTGATAAGAAAAGGAGTGAAGAAAGTGCTTTCCATTTAGACGGGGTTGATCCCTCGCTGGCGGTAGTTCCATTTGACAATCTGAGCAACGATCCCAAACAGGACTACATCAGCGATGGAGTAATGGAAGCAATCCTTAGTCACCTTAACAAGATTGAAGGATTGCGCCTGACATCCCGGACTACAATGATGACCTATAGGGGTACCAAAAAGACTATCCCCGAAATCGCGGATGAAGTTGGAGTGAGGTTTGTGCTGGAGGGAAGCGTGCAACGGGTAGGTGATACGATCCGGATCAATGCCCAGCTCATTGACGCACTAAACGACAATCATATCTGGTCAGAGTATTATGATAGGAAGCT
>DATHIE010000414.1:0-2286 GCA_035316905.1 Chryseolinea sp.
ATAAGGATGGTAAAGTAACAAGTGTCTATAAAAACAACCCTGCCCCTACTCAATTCGACCCACGCGACGGCTCACGGTTATTTGCTTATTTCCGAAGCGATCAACATTTCGCATTTCTGAACCCATCTTTCGACGTAACGAGTTCAAACAAACTTGACGCCGCGGTGGCAATTGATCCATGGTTAATGTGTGTATCGGGTGACCACAATTTCTGGGTGCTTGATGCTGCCGACATAAGTTTAAAAAAGATCGACGCCGCAACAGGAACTGTTACTGTTGATGCAAAGATCTCGGAAAAACCTGTCGATGACATTTCTTCGTATGTCCACCTCCGCGAATATCAAGGCTTTGTTTTTTTGCTTCACAAGAAAAAGGGCGTGTTGATCTTCAGCGGTCTTGGAAGGCTTCTGAAGGTGGTCGGAGAAAATGATCTTTCTCATTTCAACTTCCTTGGTGAAGAGCTCTACTTTCAAACCGGCAACACACTCAACTTTTTCAACCTGTTTACTGCAGAAACCAGGGAAATGCCGCTTAAACAGACGGGGCAGTTCGTCCTTTTAACTGATGAGCGGCTCTTTATCATCCAGAAGAATTCGATCGACTTTTTCGAGATAAGCCCTTAGCCAAACACAAGGAAAACTGTACGCTTTTGAACATATTTGTACATCAAAGGACAGTGGTGTCCGTTAAATCGCGTTGAATGCGAGATTTAAGTATTGGCACAGAATTCCCTATTAATACACATTCACCTAAATCTACCACAGTGAATCCGGAAGGCGGCAAAATTTTAATGATCGACGACGATGAAGATGTTCTGCTGGCAGCGAAAATGTTGCTCAAAAAGCAGGCACATCACGTGATAATCGAAAAGAATCCTAAGAAGATACCATTCCTGCTTAACAACGATACTTACGATGTGATACTGCTGGATATGAATTTTAGCAAGGATATTACAAGTGGTAAAGAGGGCTTTTATTGGCTGGAGCAGATCTTACAGCATGATCCAGATGCCGTAGTAATTCTGATTACTGCATTTGGTGATGTCGAAATGGCCGTCAAAGCTCTTAAGCAAGGAGCCACAGACTTTATATTAAAGCCATGGCAAAACGAAAAGCTAATCGCTACTATCGCTACCGCTATACGACTTAAGCAATCCTATAATCAGGTTGATAAGCTCAAGAAAGCTAAAGAAATGCTGGAAGAGCAAATCAACCGGCCATTTGCCGAAATCATAGGTCAAAGCTCTTCAATAAAAGAAGTTTTCGCACTTATCGACAAGGTCGCAAAGACCGATGCAAACATCCTTATTCTTGGCGAGAATGGAACAGGTAAAGAGTTGATAGCCCGCGCAATTCATCAGCGCTCACTGCGGAGTGACAACAGTTTTGTTTCGGTAGACATGGGAGCTATAACGGAGTCGCTATTTGAAAGTGAATTGTTCGGTCATAAGAAGGGCTCGTTTACTGATGCCCGCGAAGACCGGCCCGGTAGATTTGAATTGGCCAATGACGGAACGTTATTCCTGGATGAAATCGGTAATCTTAGTCTGAGCCTGCAAAGCAAGCTGCTCAGTGCATTACAAACACGCCAGGTAGCAAGAGTTGGGGCGAACCAGGCCATTCCCGTGAACATAAGATTGGTTTGTGCCACGAACATGCCTATTCACAAGATGGTCCAGGAAGGTACCTTTCGCCAGGATCTCTTATACAGGATAAATACAGTTGAGATCCGGGTCCCTCCATTATCGGAGCGGGTCGAAGATATTCCATTGCTGGCGCAACATTATCTAAATTACTATTCAAAAAAGTATCACAAGCTGGTGACGACTATTGCCCCCGAGGCAATGGACAGGTTGAAGCGATATGCATGGCCTGGTAACATCAGGGAATTACAACATGCCATTGAACGCGCGGTTATAATGACGGACTCCCCTTCGCTCCAGGAAAGTGATTTCCTTCTTAGCCGTTCGTTGACGTCAGGACCAGTGAACAATACGTTAAATCTTGATGAAGTGGAACGAGCTGCGATTGCCAAAGCATTACAAATGCACAACGGCAATATCTCGAAAGCCGCTGATGAGCTGGGACTCACACGTGCATCGCTGTACAGGCGAATGGAAAAATATGCACTTTAATTGGAAATCTCCCGTACTGCCGCGAGTAGCTTTTCTGGCCGCCTCGTTATTCCTATTCACTTTTTTTGGCTTCTCTCAAGGCGACTGGTTTTTTTCAATTGTCTTTTTTGGACTATCAATCTATCAGGTCAAGTTACTAATCGAATACCTGG